>CALLYK010000565.1 GCA_937858365.1 uncultured Isosphaeraceae bacterium
CCGCCTCGGCTGCCGGCCGACCGACTAAAAGGGGAGTGCGAAGCGACGGCCATCCTGACCGGCGGCGACCCGTTCTCACCGGCGGCGGGCGTCGCGCCCGCGGTGCTCTCCGCGGCCGGTAACGCCGACGGAGGAGCGATCCCGACGGCCGTTGAGGGACGACGCGCGGCGTTCGCCGAGTGGGTCACGTCGCCGAAGAACCCGCTCACGGCCCGCGTGATGGTCAACCGGATTTGGGCTTGGCACTTCGGCACCCCGCTCGCCGGCAACCCGAACAACTTCGGGGCGACCGGCAAGAAGCCGACGCACCCGGAACTCCTCGACTGGCTCGCGGCCGAGTTCGTCCGGCGGGACTGGTCCGTGAAAGAGATGCACCGGTTCATCCTGATGTCTCGCGCCTACCGCCGATCGGCCTGGCACGCGGGACCCGAAGCGCTCGCCAAGATCGACCCCCAAGGCACGAGCTACGCCGCTTTCCGGCCGCGCCGGCTTTCGGCGGAAGAACTCCGCGACGCGATCCTCGCCGCCACTGGGGAACTCAACCTTCGCATCGGCGGCATCCCCTGTCGCCCCGAGATGGACCCGGAAGTCGCGTTCCAGCCAAGGCAGGTGATGGGCACGTTCGCCGAGTCGTGGCAGCCCAACCCGAAGCCGGCCGACCGCCATCGCCGGTCGCTCTACGTCCTCCGGCTCCGCGGCCTCCGCGACCCGTTCTTCGACGTCTTTAACCAGCCGGCGCCTGAGTCCTCGTGCGAACTCCGGACGACGTCCACGATCGCCCCTCAGGCGTTCACGCTCTTCAACTCGGAAGCGAGTTATCGCCGCGCCTTGGCCCTCGCCGCGGCGGTGCGTCCGACAGCGAAGACCGACGCGGACGCGATCCGGGACCTGTTTCAACGGACCTTGGGTCGATCGCCCACGGACGCTGAAGCGAAGGCTTGCCTGGAGCACTGGCGAGCCATGACTCAGCGCCACACCGGCCTAACATTCGCGAAGAAATCCCATTCCCAAGCGATCGAGCGCGAAGCGATCGACGAGAACACGGGGGAGAAGTTCCGCTACACGGAGCCGTTGGAGATGGCGGCCGACTTTGTGCCCGACCTCCACCCAGCGGATTGCTCGGCCGACGTTCGCGGACTCGCCGAAGTGGCCCTCGTCCTGCTGAACTCCAACGAGTTCGTCACCGTGGAGTGAGCCGCCATGATCGACCGGCGCGATTTTCTGTTCGGGCTCGGCGCATCGCTCGGTAGCGCGGCCTTCACGACGTTGCTCGCGGACGACACACCCGGCCCCAAGGCGCACCACCCGGCCCGGGCGAAGCGGGTCATCTTCCTGATGATGGAGGGAGGCCCGAGCCACATCGACACGTTCGACCCCAAGCCGAAACTCGACGAGTTGCACCTCAAGGAGTTCCAGCGCGGCGGCAAGATGCAGTCGGCGATGGCCAGTGGAAAGCGGTATTACGTGAAGTCGCCCTTCGCGTTCCAGTCGTGCGGCGAGAGTGGGGCGACCATGGCCGCCAACTGGGAACACCTGGCGAAGGTGGCCGACGACATCTGCTTTTTCCGAGGCTGTCAGGTGGATTCGGTCAACCACCCGACCGCCCTCTACCAGATGAACACAGGCAGTCGCTTCGGCGCCGACCCGGCGATCGGGGCATGGGCGACCTACGGACTCGGGTCCGAGAACCGCGATTTGCCCGGGTTCATCGTCCTGCCCGAGGTCTCGCACCCCCAAGGAGGGGCCGCGAACTGGAGCAACGGCTTTTTACCGACCACGTTTCAAGGCACGCCCCTGCGCGCGTCGGGTCCCCCCATCCTCGACCTGAAGCCGATGCCTGAAATCACGGCCGACCACCAGCGCGCCAACCTCGACTTGTTGAAGTCGCTCAACGAGGTCCACGCGGCCGACCACCCGGCGCAGGCCGAACTGCGCGCCCGGATGACGAGTTACGAACTCGCCTTTCGGATGCAGTCCGTGGTGCCCGACCTCCTGGACCTAGGCCGTGAATCACAAGCGACGCTCGATCTTTACGGGATCGGTCGCGACCCGACGGACGAGTTCGGGCGGAAGTGTCTGCTCGCGCGGCGACTGGTCGAGAAGGGGGTGCGGTTCGTGCAGCTTTACGCCGGCAGTTGGGACAGCCACGACTACCTCGAGCGAGCCCACGGTTCGCTCGTGAGGCGAGTGGACCGCCCGATCGCCGCCCTGCTCACCGACCTGAAACGCACAGGGCTCCTCAACGACACGCTTGTGATCTGGGCCGGTGAGTTCGGCCGTTCGCCCGACAACGGCGTGCGCATGGGCACCGCGTTCGGCCGCGACCACAATCCGAAGGCGATGACGATCTGGTTCGCCGGCGGCGGAGTGAAGGCCGGTCAGACCGTCGGCGCGACCGACGACACCGGGGCCGAAGCGGTCGAATGCGTCCACCACGTCCGCGACCTGCACGTGACCCTCTTGCACTTGCTCGGCCTGGACGACAACAAACTCACCTATTACCACGGGGGCCGATTCAAGCAATTGTCCCAATTCGGCGGGAGCGTGATTCGGGAAATCGTCGCTTGAGGAGCTCGCAAAATCGGCGAAAAATCATCTATTCATGAACGGACCGCGGACACCTTGGTTCCATGATTTTGTCCTGTTTCCATGATCCACCGTTGCACCATTGGAGATCATGTTGTTTATCCAATCCTATTATGAGTCAAATATTATATACTTAAGTTATACAATTTTGTTATATAGTTATTAATTAATCGCAATTCATAATTTTTTTTAAAACTAAATATTAATCATTATTCAACGAATGTACATATGGATTTGACACAGAGTGCGGGCCGGACGCCCTTATCGGCCGCACGAACATCGCCAATGGGAAGAGGAAGTCGCACACCGGACCGACCTCAAGCAGTGGCGATCGGCGAGGAGTGTCCCAAGAAAGGACCACTTGTCGAAGGGGTCGCGGCACGTTCGAACGCACAGGCATCGAGGTGCGAATCGCATTCTCCCCATGCGATTGGTCACGGAAAGACCGGTGCGACCGCTTCAATACGTACCGGTCCGAGAGAACTTGGCGAAACAGGTAGCTACTGATGTTCTGGTAAAGGGCGGCCACCGCGATAGATCTTGTAGGAGGCGGTCGTTTTCCCAACCTTCCCCCCTCCGTGGGTGCCCGTCGCCGAGGCGTTTCGCTCCTTCTTTCCCCCGTGACCCGTGCCGGTGGGATCGTCGCCCCGCACGAGGACCGCTCTTTGACCTCCAACTTCGTTCGGCGCGACCTGTTCAAGAAACAAACATGACCCATGACCATTTCAGGAATCATGTCAACAAACGAGCGCTTCCAGGGCGAACCCGCGGCAACCGAGGAACAGACCCGTTTTGGCGATGGAAACCCCCAATCCCCAAGATACTTATGGCGAGACGTCAATGGACAAGGTCCGAACATGCCGATTTTGCCGACCCCTCGCCGTCGAATGCGAGGCCCCACACACTTCGATCCCTCTTCATCGACCTCGGGAAGACCAGGGAACAAGGAAGGTCGAGGCCAAATCAGCCCCTCCCCGCCGGCTGGGACTTGGAATGCGCAAATCGTTTATTTCAAATGAATTGCGTCAGAATCAGTCCGTCCTATCCGGGCGACCCCGAAAACCGAACAACAAACCCGTTTTGGCAACAGAAGTGACCAACCACAAAGACGTTATGACGAGGCCCTCAGCGATAAGTCCTGAACTTGACGATTTTGCCGCCGCGGTCCCGGGCGGTCCGGTCGGGCGACCCCACTGGGCCCATGTCGGACCAGGGCAACGTCCGCCCGTGTGTGCGAAAGCGTCAAAGCGCGGGGCCGTTGGTTGGGACCAACAATCAGGGGCGTGTGGTTCTTTGGGGAGGACCCAAAAAAATGATGTGGACGAAAATGGAATTGGTTATGCTGTCTGTGCGAAGACCCGATCGGCCGACGGTCCGCACCATGGTCCCAACCGGTTCGCGGACCCGCCGACGTGGTCGGGGCCCCCGGCGTTGGGTCGCGGCGAAGCGGCCCGGGCCATTCCTGGGTGCTTCGTGGCCGTGGTCGTGCCGCCACGAGTGTCGCCCCTTCGCGATCCGGTCTGGTTGGCCCCGCTTGTTGGCAACAAGGCAGCTCGGGATAATGCCTCATTATCACCACAAGGGCGGCATCACCAGCACGCTCTTTCGACTGGCCATTCAGGACAAAAACCTCATGAACACCATCCTCCCCGGTCGGTGGCCCCGACCATCTCGCCTTCTCGCCGCCCTGGCCATCGTGCTTCTGGGGCTGGCTGGTCCTCCCGCGGCGTGGGCCGGCGAGGCCGACCTCGTCTTGCCCGACCTTTCCCAGGCCAAGTTCCTGGGCGGCATGGTCAGTGGTTACAACTTGCTCCTCCTCGGTTTGATCATCTGCGCGGGCGGTCTGGGCTTTGGACTCGTCTTCTACAGGCAACTCGAGTCCCTGCCCGTCCACAAGTCGATGAAGGACGTCTCCGAGCTGATCTACGCGACGTGCAAGACCTATCTGTTCACTCAGGGCAAGTTCATCATGCTGCTCTGGGTGTTCATCGCGGCCGTGATGATCGCCTATTTCGGGTTCCTCTCCGGCGGCGGTGAGATCAAGACGCCGACGATGCCCGACGCGACCGCCGGCGCCGGTGGTCTGACCGAGACGACCATCCCCATCCCGGGCGCTCCCGCTTCCGAAGTGCCCCGGGCGATCAAGGTGGCGATCATCCTGGCCTTCAGCCTGATCGGCATCGCGGGCAGTTACTCGGTCGCCTGGTTCGGCATCCGGATCAACACGTTCGCCAACAGCCGCACGAGCATGGCCTCGTTGCGGGGCTTACCGTATTACTGCTACTCCATCCCGTTGAAGGCGGGCATGTCGATCGGCATGGTGCTCATCAGCGTCGAGCTGCTCATCATGCTTTGCATCCTGTTGTTCGTACCTCGCGACTTGGCCGGCCCTTGCTTCATCGGCTTCGCGATCGGCGAGTCGCTGGGCGCCGCCGCGTTGCGGGTCGCGGGCGGCATTTTCACCAAGATCGCCGACATCGGCGCCGACTTGATGAAGATCGTCTTCAAGGTGAAGGAAGACGACGCGCGGAACCCGGGCGTGATCGCCGACTGCACGGGCGACAACGCGGGGGACTCGGTCGGTCCCACGGCCGACGGTTTCGAGACGTACGGCGTGACGGGCGTGGCCCTGATCACGTTCATCATGCTCGCGGTCGCCGACAAGGCGGTGCAGGCGAACCTGCTCGTCTGGATCTTCGCGATGCGCATCCTGATGGTCGTGGCCAGCGGCGTGGCCTACTTCGTCAACGAGTCGATCGCCAAGAACAGGTACGGCACGGTCCGCCATTTCAACTATGAGCTGCCCTTGACCATGCTCGTCTGGCTGACGAGCCTGATCTCGATCGTGGGCACATACGCCATCAGTTGGATGCTGCTGCCCGAAATCCAGGGCGACACGAGCCTCTGGTGGAAGTTGGCCACGATCATCACCTGCGGCACGCTCGCCGGCGCGATCATCCCCGAAGTGACCAAGGTCTTCACGTCGACCAGTTCGACCCACGTTCGCGAAGTGGTGACGGCCAGCCGCGAAGGGGGCGCCTCGCTCAACGTGCTCGCCGGCCTCACCGCCGGGAACTTCTCGGGCTTCTGGGTGGGCGGCGTCGTGATCGTCATGCTGATGGCAATGGCGTACGGCGTGAGCGTCTTCTTCCCGCAGACGTTGATGATCGCCCCGGCCGTCTTCGCCTTCGGCTTGGTCGCGTTCGGCTTCCTGGGCATGGGCCCGGTGACGATCGCTGTGGACAGCTATGGGCCGGTCACCGATAACGCCCAGAGCGTTTACGAACTCTCGCTGATCGAGCAGGAACCTGACATCAGCAACCAGATCGAGCGGGACTACGGCTTCCAGCCCGATTTCGAGCACGCCAAGTTCCTGCTGGAAGAGAACGACGGCGCGGGCAACACGTTCAAGGCGACGGCCAAACCGGTCTTGATCGGCACGGCCGTCGTGGGCGCCACGACCATGATCTTCTCGATCGTCGTCCTCTTGGCCGGCCAGCGAGACGTGACGGGGCTTGTCACGGGTTTGGACCCGACGAAGGTCGCCAACCTGTCGATCCTCCACGCGCCCTTCCTCCTGGGCATGTTGGCGGGTATCGCCACGATCTACTGGTTCACCGGGGCCAGCACCCAGGCCGTGATCACGGGCGCCTATCGCGCCGTGGCGTTCATCAAGCGACACATGAAACTGGACGGCTCGAACAAGGCCAGCACCGAGGACTCGAAGCAGGTCGTGGCGATCTGCACGAAGTATGCTCAAGCCGGCATGTTCAACATTTTCATGACCGTCTTCTTCTTGACGCTGAGTTCGGCGTTTGTGGAGCCGTACTTCTTCGTGGGCTTCCTGATCGGGCTGGCGATGTCGGGTCTTTTCCAGGCCGTCTTCATGGCCAACGCCGGCGGCGCCTGGGACAACGCCAAAAAGATCGTCGAGACCGAACTACGCGAGAAGGGGACCGAGCTGCACGCGGCGACCGTGGTGGGCGACACCGTGGGCGACCCGTTCAAGGACACGAGTTCGGTGGCGATGAACCCGATCATCAAGTTCGCGACCCTGTTCGGCCTGCTGGCGGTCGAGCTCTCGCTGGAGATGCCGGTGGCCTTGAAGGCCGTCTTGTCGGCCATGCTTTTCGCCGTGAGCCTCGTGTTCGTCTATCGGAGTTTCTACGGCATGAGGATCGAGGCGAGCGCGGGTCGCGCCGACGACAATTCGGTCGAGGAAGCTCGGGAACTCGTGGGCGTTTCGTGATCGCATATGCTGATTTGAGCGACCTCTAAAGCATGGTCCCCGCCCGATCCCGTGGCCGGGGACCATGCTCTTTGTCCGGGGACTACCCCGAGACGGAATGACTCCGATTGGCTGAGGCCCCTTCCGAGTCCGTGGAGACGAACATCACGAAGCCCGGAGGAAGAGGTCCTCTCAACAGGAGGGGTCCGCCTCCACGACAAGACAACTCCCTGGGTGGTGTCGCGCGAGCCGATCCGCGACTAGGCGGGACATGTCATGCCGCCCCTGTCAGGCGCGGGGATTGGTTCGGCTCAGTGATGAACCACTCAAAAGATCCCGACAAGTGAGTCACCGTTGCTCCTCGGACGACGACCTGGCGACCTCCCGGGTCCGGTCCCGTTTCGGCCCTGGTCCTCGATCGGTCCCCTCCGGCAGTCTCAGTACATGGTCATCGCGCGAGCAGCCCGCACAGGACCTCGGCCGTCGCCGTCCCCGACTTGGCCACGTCTTCGGGCGTGCCTTGCGTCACCACTTCACCACCAGACTCTCCCGCTCCCGGACCAAGGTCGATGATCCAGTCGGCCGCGAGCATCACCGCTGGGTCGTGCTCGATCACGATCAGCGAGTTCCCTCGATCCACCAGCGCGTTCAATGCCTCCAGCAACTTCGTCACGTCGGCAGGGTGAAGACCCGTTGTCGGCTCGTCGAGCAGGAAGAGTGTCTTGGGGCCCGACGCGGCCTTCGCCAAGGCGGCCGAACTGGTTGAAAGGTACTTCGCCAGCTTCAAGCGTTGCGCCTCGCCGCCCGAGAGCGTCGCCGCTGGTTGCCCTAATCGCAAGTAATCCAACCCCACTTCCAACAAGGGCCTCAATCGCCCTTGCACACGCGGCTTCCGGTGGAAGAAGCCGAACGCTTGCCGCGCCGTCATCTCCAAGACCTCCGCGATGGTCTTGCCCCGATACGTCACTTCCAACGTCTCGGCGCGGAAGCGGCGGCCCCGACATTCGGGACAGCGCGTGATCACGTCCGCGAGAAATTGCATGTCGATTGTTTGATAGCCGTTCCCCTCGCAGGCGTCGCAGCGGCCTCCGGGCACGTTGAAACTGAAGCGGCTGGGACCGTAACCACGCAGTTTGGCCTCGTGGGTCTCGGCGAACGCCTTGCGCACTTCGTCGAACGCCTTAAGAAACGTCACCGGGTTCGAGCGGCCCAACCGGCCGATCGGCGCAGCGTCCACCAACACGACGTCGTCGATCCCCTTCAGGCCTGTCAATTCTCGATATGGGCCACTGGGCCGATGTTCGTTCTTGATGTGATTGAGTAAGGCTGGATGGAGCGTTTCCTCGATGAGCGTGCTCTTACCCGAGCCGCTCACGCCCGTGACCACGCAGAAGACACCGAGGGGGAACGACACGTCGATCGCTTTGAGGTTGTGTCCCGAGGCGCCCCGGAGTTCGATGCGCCCCTTGTCGGCGGGTCTGCGGCGCGTGGGCGCGATCGCCCTCGTCCCTCTCGCGAGGGCCTTCCCCGTGGCCGATTCAGTCACATCGACCACCGCCGCGGGCGGCCCCACGTGGAGTAATCGTCCGCCCGCTTCGCCGGCACCCGGCCCGATGTCGATCATCAGGTCGGCCGCGCGCACTAGGGCCTCGTCGTGCTCGACCATGACGACAGAGTTGCCCGCGTCGCGAAGGTCCTTGAGGGCCTCGATCACGGGCGCGACGTCGCTGGGATGAAGGCCCGTCGATGGTTCGTCGAGGATGTGGAGCGTGCGGACAAGCCCCGAACCGAGCGCGGCGGTGAGGGCCACGCGACGGGACTCGCCCGTCGAGAGCGTGCGCGCGGGGCGGTCGAGCGTGAGGTGTCCCAGGCCGACACGTTCGAGCGCGGCGAGACGGCGACGCGCCGGCTCGAAGGCGCGAAGCCCGGCGAGGTCGAACGCGGAGGCGGTCCTTTCCAAGAACCGAAGGGCCGCGCCGATGGGCATTGCGCTCAACTCGGCGATCGTCTTTCCGTCCAGTTGCACGGCCAGGGCCTCAGGACGAAGACGCGCACCGCGACAGGCGGGGCAGATTGCCTGTTCGCGCCCTCTCGCCAGAGAAACGCGGACCTTGGCCCGATCGGTCCTTGCCTCCCGAGCATCCTTGTCGATCACGTGGCCGAGGCCCTCGCATGTCGGGCAGGCCCCCAAGGGGGACTGAAAGCGAAAGAGGCGCGGCTCGGGGCCGAGATGGTCACGGCCACAGCGGGCGCAGCGCCAACCTCGATGGAAGGCGATCACGTCGTCGCCCACGATCAGGCGGCAGCGGCCGAGTCCGTGTTCCAACGCGGTCTCGATCGAATCGACGCGCCGGCCGGGGTCCTCGGTCCCCTTCACGAGCCGATCGACGATCACGTCGATGGGCCCGGCCGCAGGTCGCGGGAGCGGGCCGTCTTGGATGAGGTGGGTCGAGCCGTCGGCCC
>CALLYK010000566.1 GCA_937858365.1 uncultured Isosphaeraceae bacterium
CGTCCGCCCTCCCGGACGAAGGACCGGTGCCGACCTTCTTCGAACATGTCGAGCCCATCCTTCAAAAGCACTGTCAGGATTGCCACCGGCCCAACACCGAGGCCCCCTTCGCTTTGATGACGTATCGCGACGCGCTCGTGCAGGCGGACATGATCGCCGAGGTCGTTAACGATCGACGGATGCCCCCCTGGTACGCCGCGCACGACGAGCGCCTCGTGAATCGACGCGGCCTGAGCGCGACGGAACGCGAAACGCTCATGCGTTGGGTTCGGGACGGCCTTCCCAAAGGGGACCCCGCGAAACGCCCAGGAACAAGGGAGTTCCCCGGCACGGCCTGGCGCATCGGCGAGCCCGACCAAATCATCACGATGACGGGCACCCATGAGGTCCCGGCGACTGGATACGTCGATTACCGCTACATCGTCTTGCCGTTCGTTTTCACGGCCGACACCTGGCTGCGCGACATCGAAATCAAGCCCGACAACCCGCGCGTGGTCCACCATGCCAACTTGGCTTACGCCCGCGTGATGGAAGGCGTGCGGCCCACGAATTTCATCACGGGGATCGTACCCGGGGGCGACCCGATGGTACTCGACGACGGCGTGGCCTATTTGGTCCCCGCCGGGAGCGTTTTGGGACTGCAGGTCCATTACACGACGACCGGCAAACCGGAACGTTGCCGGATCTCCGTGGGCCTGAAGTTCCCGCGCGAGACCGTCCGCAAACGGCTCTACCACAGCCAATCGACCACCGGCAAGTTCGCGATCCCGCCGTTCGCCCCGGCCCACGAAGTGAAGGCCGAACGAACGCTCCCGTTCGACGCGACCTTGATCGGCGTCTTCGCCCACATGCACGTTCGCGGCAAAGACATGGAATTCCTGGCCCACCGCCCCGACCAACCCAGCGATCGACTCGTGCTCGTGCCCAATTACCATTTCGACTGGCAACAATCGTATCGCTGGGCCCCCGGGACGATGAAACTCCCCAAGGGCACGCGCTTGGAGGCGAAGGCCCACTTCGACAACTCGGTTTTCAACCCGTACAACCCCGACCCCTCCGCCACGGTCCGCGAGGGAGACCAGACGTATCAAGAAATGATGTACGGTTTCTTCTTCTACACTCGGGACGACGAAGACCTCAATCTGACGATCGACCCGAAGACCGGTCGCGTCGCACGACCCGCGAGGGCCGACGATGCGGATCGACGCGATTGAGTCCTTCGCCGTACGCATCCCCCTCAAACCCGAGCGGCGGATGGTCTCGGCGCTGGGGCGTCATGAGGTCTCCGATTACGTCTTGGTGAAGGTGACCACGGGCGACGGCCTTGTCGGCGTGGGCGAGGCGACCGTCACACCACGCTGGAGCGGTGAGACCGTTTGGGGGGCCAAGGCGCTCATCGACCATGTCTTCGCTCCGGTCTTGATCGGTCTGGACCCGAGCGACATTCCGACAGTGGACGCGCGGATGGAGGCGGTCGCCGTCTCCAACTGGTTCGCCAAGGCGGCCCTGGAAATGGCGTGTCTGGACCTGGCCGCACGAGCGAGGGACGTCCCCTTATATGAATACATCGGCGGGGCCCAACGCTCCTTGAGGATTCGGAGTCGCTTCTCCTTGGGCGCGTACGCGCCGGCGGTCGCGGCTGAACGAGCCTCCGAACGGGTCGCGGCCGGCTTTGACACGATCAAGGTGAAGGTCGGGACCGACGTTCACGAGGACATCGAGCGCGTGGCGGCCGTTCGCGAGGCGATCGGGCCCGACGTCGCGCTGACCATCGACGCCAACGGCGGCTGGGACGAACAAGCGGCCCGCTGGTGTCTGGAACGGATGGCCCCATTCCGCCTGGCGCTCGTGGAGCAGCCGCTGCCGCGCGGTGATCATAGCGGCCTGAGGCGTCTGCGCGCTCAGACCGGTCATGTCATCATGGCCGATGAAAGTTGCTTCGACATGGTCCATGCTCGTGAATTGATCGAGATGGAATGCTGCGACGTCCTCAGTCTCTATCCAGGCAAGAACGGCGGCATCCTCCGGGCGCGCGCGATCGCCGAGTTCGCGTCGTCGCGCGGGGTCGCCTGTTCGATCGGGTCAAACCTGGAATGGGACGTCGGCACCGCGGCAATGCTCCATCTCATCGTGGCCACGCCCAACATGCGCGTGGAGACGTTCCCAGGCGACTGCCTTGGGCCGTCGTATCATGAGACCTCGATCGTCCGCGAACCGCTCAAGATCGAAGGCCCCTTCACGACCCTCGGCGACGGTCCCGGATTGGGGGTCGATGTGGATTGGGACAAGGTCCACTCCCATCTTATGCCTTCTTCTGCGACTCCCCCTTGCCGCTGAAGTCCTAGTCCTTTAGGATTGTGGTCGCGACTTCGCGTGGTGCGACTCGATCGGGGGTGGACATGGGCCTTCAGCGAACTCTCGGGTTGGCCTTTCTCGCGAGTTTGGTCGCTTGCGGACCTCGGGTCGCGGCCCCGCCGCCACCGCCCACCGCTCCATCCGTGACGAGTTCGCCCAACCTTGCCGCCGAGCCCGAGATCGTGGAGACGACCCCGGCACCCGCGCCGGTCCCGGTGGTGAAGGTCCCGCCACCAACCATTTCGCCGCTGAAGGCGGTGATTGGTCCCGACGACCCCGGGGTGCAACTGCTGGTGGAGGGCGCCGGCGAGTTTGGCGGCCGTCGTGACTGGACGGGCGAAACACGCTGGCAGGTTGAACCTGAAGGCGTCGTGACCGTGGGGACCGACGGCTATGTCCGGCCCCTTTCGGCGGGCAAGGCAATCGTGCGCGGTCGCGCCGGCGACCACTCGCTTGAGACCTCAATTACGGTGGAGGATCGGGTCACGCGTGCTTGGGACTTCGCCAACGACATCGCGCCAATCCTGACCCGCCAAGGCTGCAACACGGGCGGCTGCCACGGCAAGGCTGAAGGACAGAACGGCTTCCATCTCTCCCTCTTCGGCTACGACCCGGCCGGCGATTATCAGTCGATCGTCCGCGGAGAGGGTGGCCGGCGGATGACGTCCTTCGATCCCTTACGCAGCCTCTTTCTGGCCAAGGCGACCGGCCGGGCGATTCACGGCGGCGGTCAGCGAGTCGCTCCCGGTTCCGAGGCCGAACGCCTCTTGGTGGATTGGCTAAAGGCCGGCGCGCCTGAACGCAGCGGCGACGTCCACGGGGCCATCACGGGACTGGTGGTCGAACCGGGTGACTCGCAACTCGACGGCCCTGGCCCGCGTCAAATCCGTGTCATGGCCGAATACGACGACGGCCACCGTCGCGATATCACCCGTCTGGCGACCTATCGCGTGAACGACGATTCGGTCGCCGAAGTGGACGCCGCCGGTAAGGCCCGTCTGCTTCGACGAGGCGAGGCCGACCTCATCGTTCGCTATCAATCCCGTGTCGTGGCGACCCGACTGGCCACACTCGTGAACCCCGACCTCTCCTTCGATTTCGCCGCCCTACCCCGCGACAATGTCATCGACAGGGAACTCTTCAGACGGCTGGAAGGACTGCGAGTGCCTCCCAGTCCCCTTGCCTCCGATAGCGCCTTCTTGCGTCGCGTGAAACTCGACCTGACCGGCGAGCAGCCCGACCCCACCGAAGTCCGCCGGTTCCTCGACGAGACCGACCCCGACAAGCGGGAACAGAAGGTCGATGAGTTGCTCAAGTCGCGCGACTTCGTCTTCTTCTGGCTCATCAAGCTGGGCGACATGCTCCAGATCAGCCCTCAGCGCTTCCCGAACGGCTATGGCTACTACCAGGAGTGGATGCGGTCCAAGCTGATCGAGAACGCGCCCTGGGACCAGGTCGTCCGAGAACTCCTGACGTCGGTCGGCAACCCCAACAGCCGCGAAGGCGGGCCCGTGAACTACGCCCTCGACGGCCCCGACGCCAAGGTCCAAGCCGAACAGACCGCCCAACGCTTCTTGGGACTCAGGCTGCGCTGTGCGCAGTGCCACGACCACCCGTTCGACGTATGGACCCAGGATGATTACTACGGCATGGCCGCCTTCTTCGCGAAGGTGGAACGATCGGCCGCGATGCCCGGCGGCATGGCGGGACGCCTGGAAGTGAAGATCAACCCCGAGGGGAAGGTCGAACACCTGCGTACCAAGCAGCCGGCCAGTCCGCGCTTGCCGGGCGCGGGCGCAGTCGCGGTGGAGGCCAATGAGGACCCGCGGAAGGCCCTCGTCGATTGGATGACCCAGCCCGATAATCCCTACTTCGCCAGGGCCACAGCGAACTGGGTTTGGGCCCAGATGTTCGGCAAAGGGCTGGCCGACCCACCTGACGACCTGAGCGCTTCGAACCCGCCTGTGCATCCCGAGTTGCTCGACGCGCTGGCGCGCTCGTTCGTGGAATCAAAGTACGACCTCCGGGCCCTCATTCGCCTCATTGCGACATCGAGGGCGTACGGCCTTTCCTCGACCACGGTCGAAGGCAACGAACACGACACGCGCCTCTTCTCGCATCATGTGCCTCGGCCCCTCACCGCCCATCAAATGGCCGACGCGCTCGCCCAGGCGACCGGGGTGAAAGACCGCTACCGCGTGGGCGGCGACAACGGCCAACTCGTGGACAAGCGGGCGATCGAGATCAGCGACCCCACCACGCCGAGCCCTGTCCTCGAAGCGTTTGGCCGCTGTCCTCGACAAGCGGGCTGTTCAGCCGTGGCCACGCCCTCACTAAGTTTGCGTCAGGCCTTGCTCGTCATCGGCGGTACGGTGGTCGAAAACAAGGTCAGCCACATGCAGGGCTACCTGGCGCGCGTCCTGGAGTTGAGACCCGAGCTGGACGAACTGGTGGAGAACCTGTATCTGCGGACGGTCTGCCGCAAGCCGACCGCCGCGGAAACGGCCTTCGCGGTCGAACAACTGGCCGGCAAGTCGGGCGAGGAACTGCGCGACGCGGCCGAAGACCTCTTCTGGGCCCTGCTCAATTCCCGCGAGTTCGCCTTCAATCATTGAGGAAGCCATGAACGAGCCGCGCAAACCTTGCCGTGGTCCCAGTCGTCGCGACCTCCTGAAGGTCGGCCTTCTGTCTCCCTTTGGTCTGGGTCTGGCCGACCTTCTCCGATCGCGGTCGGTGGCCCAGGACGTGAAGGGCTACGGGCCCGGCCGCTCCTTCGAACCGCGAGCGAACTCGTGCATCCTGGTCTGGCTGGCCGGTGGTCCCTCCCACATCGACACGCTCGACCCCAAGCCCGACGCTCCCGCCGAGTATCGCGGCGAGTTCCAGCCGATCGCCACGTCGGTTCCGGGCGTCAGCATCAGCGAGGTCTATCCCGAGATCGCCAAGGTCCTCGATCGGATGACCTTGGTCCGGAGCATGACCTCCCCCGAAGCCGAGCACGATCGGGCGGCCCATCACATGCTCACAGGTTATCGCCCCAGCCCGGCCTTGGTTTATCCAGGAATGGGCAGCGTGGTCGCGCGCGTCCGGGGGTTCGACTCCAGCGCCCTGCCTCCATATGTGGCGGCCCCCGACGCCCCGCTGTTCGCGTCGAGCGGCTATCTGACGCCCGCCTACGACCCGTTCGTCGTGGGGGGCGACCCGAACCAAGACGGCTTCCGCGTCCGGGACCTCACGCCGCCCGATCGCGTCACGTTGGATCGCTTGCGCCGTCGGCGCGAGATGGTCCGCCGTCTCGACGCCTTTACCAGCGACGTCTCCGAGACCCCCCTCACGACGAGTCGCGACAAGTTCACCGATCAGGCCTACGACCTGCTCACGTCAACGGCCGCCCAATCGGCCTTCCAGATGAGCGCGGAGCGCGCGGCCACCCGCGATCGTTACGGCCGCAACCCGTTCGGTCAATCCTGCCTCTTGGCCCGCAGGCTCGTGGAGGCGGGGGTCGGCTTCATCACCCTGAACGATCGCGGGATGGGACCCCTCGGCTGGGACACCCACGCTCAGAACTTCCCGACGATCAAGAACGTGATGGCCCCGCCCCTCGATCAAGGGGTCGCAGCGCTGGTCCGCGACCTGGAAGAGCGGGGCCTGCTGGAAACGACCATCGTGGTCGTGATGGGCGAGTTCGGCCGGACGCCCAAGATCAACCCCAACGCGGGCCGCGACCACCACGGCCGGGGCAATTCCCTCTTGATCGCCGGCGGCGGCGTACCGCGCGGCCTTGTCTTGGGCCGGACCGACAGCAAGGCCGATTCGCCCGTCGAACGACCCGTGACGCCCCCCGAACTGGCCGCGACGATCTACACGAAGCTGGGAATCGACCCCGAACGCCGCTTCGAGACCGCCGACGGCCAGCCCGTCCGCCTGGTGGACAAAGGAGAGGCCATTCACGAGTTGGCCTGAGTCGTCTCCGCTTCGGCGATCGCCGGCAGGACCTTTTCGGCGATCGCCAGGGCCCCCGTACCCGAGCGTGTCAGGCAGCCGAGGAGCGTGAGGATCGACTCGTTGAGGGGCCGGACCCGCGACGATTCCACGATCCGGATCGAGCCGCTCGTCGGTGTGGGCGCGTCGAGCAGGAAGACCGTGCAGAAGCCGTGCGGCGAGCGTTCGACCAGCAAGGCGAAGGCCCAACCGTCATCCATCTCCACCAGCGCCGGCTCGGGGCGCGTACCGGAGGTCAAGCCGGGGAAGCCGCCGAAGGCCCCGCGCACGAGCAGGTAACCGGGGACCCGATAGAGCACGGTCTTCTCCAGGTGGTCGTTGAGGCGTTGGCCGGGCCTTGTGGCCACGAACAAACCGGCGATCAGGAAGACCAGCGAGATCGCCGCTATGGACAGGAAGTCCTCGGTCAAGACCCCGATGATCCGCTCGTTGGGAATGAACTGGGCGATCGGCTCGAAGGCCTTGCGGATCATCTGATACGCCTCGCGCGCCAAGATGGCGACCAGCACGATCGGCACCAGGAAAAGGACCCCTCGCAGAAATGTGACCAAGACGAATTGACCGATCGAACGCATGTTGGGCGAGACCTCAAAGGGGCCGAGGGGCCGACCTCCCACGGCGGACATCAACGTGATCCCTCTCCGGGCCCTTGTACAAGGGAAGGCCCCTCCTCCACAAGAAGGCCGGGCCGTTTCCGATTGACCCATCCCCCCGACGCGCCGCTGGGCTTATCATGGGGACCATCATGGACCGCCGATTCCGATGGGGCCTCGACCGATGCCGATCGTTGATCCACGCGGGACCTTCCGCGACCTGGTGGACGGGACCGACCCCGCAGCCTTCGAAGTCCGAACGAAAGGCCCGGGTCCTTCAGGCGCCCTGCCCCTCACGGACGAGATGCTGCGCCACTGGCCCTCGGGCGACCTCTTCGGCTTGACCCAAAACGCCGGCATGGGCGAACCCGCGAGCGAAACCGGCCGCGACAACTACCTTGTCCTGAGCACACAAGGAGGGCTCCGCGCGGAAGACGGCCGGGCCGTCGCGCTCGGATATCACACCGGACATTGGGAGGTCGGCCTGCTTGTGCGTCAAGCGGCCGAGTCGCTTCGTGAGATGGGGGCCCTGCCCTTCGCGGGGATGGTCTCCGACCCTTGCGACGGTCGCACCCAAGGCACGACCGGCATGATGGATAGCCTCCCCTATCGCAACGACGCCGCGATCGTCTTCCGTCGCCTTGTCCGTTCGCTCCCCCTGCGCAAGGGGGTCGTGGGAGTGGCGACCTGCGACAAGGGGCTGCCGGCGATGATGCTGGCGATCGCCGGCTGCAAGCACTTGCCGGGCGTGATCGTGCCGGGAGGGGTCACCCTGCCGCCGATCGAAGGGGAAGACGCAGGTAAGGTCCAATCCATCGGCGCTCGGTATTCGCATGGAGAATTGACGCTCATGGAATCCTCCGAACTCGGCTGTCGGGCCTGCGGTTCGGCGGGCGGCGGTTGTCAGTTCCTGGGCACGGCCGCCACTTCGCAGGTCGTCGCCGAGGCCCTGGGCCTGTCCTTGCCTCATTCGGCCCTGGCCCCTTCCGGACAACCGATCTGGCTAGACGTCGCGGCGCGATCGGCTCGGGCGGTGGTCGCCCTAACGCGTCGCGGCCTGAAGACGGCGGACATCCTGACCGACGGCGCCATCCGCAACGCGATGACCGTCCACGCCGCGTTCGGCGGCTCCACGAACCTGCTGCTCCACGTCCCGGCGATCGCCTTCGCGGCGGGCCTGCGCCGGCCCACCATCGACGACTGGCACGAGGTCAACATCAAGACGCCGCGTCTGGTCTCGGTCCTTCCCAACGGTCCCACTTATCATCCAACGGTCCGCGCCTTCCTCGCCGGGGGTGTGCCCGAAGTGATGACGCACCTGCGAGAGCTCGGCCTACTCGACGAATCGGTCCTGACCGCCTCGGGCGAGCCCTTGGGGCGCGTCTTGGATTGGTGGCCCGAAAGTCGGCGTCGCAAGGTGCTGCGTGATCGCCTCTTCGATCAAGACGGCGTGGACCCCGACGAGGTGATATTCAGTCCCAAGCGGGCCCGCGCCCACGGCCTGACGAGTACGGTTTGTTTCCCACGGGGGAACATCGCACCGGAAGGCTCGGTGGTGAAGAGCACCGCGATCGACCCAAGCGTGGTGGACGACGACGGCGTCTATCGCAAGACGGGGCCCGCTCGCGTTTTCACGCGTGAGCACGACGCGATCGCCGCGATCAAAGGTCAGACGGCCCAGCCGATCGTGCCGGGCGACGTGCTCGTGCTGATGGGCCGCGGCCCGATGGGGGCGGGCATGGAGGAGATTTATCAGATCACGGCCGCCCTGAAACACCTCTCGTTCGGCAAGCAAGTCGCGGTGATCACCGACGCGCGGTTCTCGGGCGTTTCCACCGGGGCCTGCATCGGTCACGTCGGCCCGGAAGCACTGGCGGGCGGCCCCTTGGGCAAGGTCCGCGAGGGGGACCACATACGGATCGTGATCAATCGAGTCCAACTGGAAGGGACGATCGACGTGGTCGACGAAACCGGCGCGCCGCTTCGACCTGAGGACATCGAACAGCGTCCCAGCCATCCCGAGCTCTCTCCCGACCCGGACCTCCCGGACGACACCAGGCTCTGGGCGGCCTTGCAAGCGGTCGGCGGCGGCACCTGGGGCGGCTGCGTTTACGACCCGGACGCGATTATCAAGGCACTGGGCCGTCTGTGAGGATTCCGACGCGCCCCGCACTGGCGGAGCGCTTACCGCTCAATTAGGCTGGTCCAATCGGACATGGGCAACGCAGTCTCAGAGACGTGATGATGGCGGCCTCCTGGACCACCGAATCGGTCTTGAACCTGGCCCCCGACGCCTCTTCCGCCAAGGCCGGCCAGGGGCTCGCCGTCGCGAAGAAGTGGGTCCGATTGGGTTCGGGCGAGGGACTTCTCTGGGGCGAATGCCAGGGCAGCGGCGCGAACCCGTATCAGGTCAAGGTTGACCCGGAAGGGCCCTCGACCTCTTGTTCCTGTCCCAGCCGCAAGTTCCCCTGCAAGCACGCCCTGGGCCTGATGCTGGTCCATGCCGCGAGTCCCTCCGCGTTCCCGGATGGGCCCCTTCCTCCCTGGGTCGTCTCGTGGCGGGAAGGACGCGAGAAGCGGGCCGAGAAGGCCAAGGAAAAGGCCGAGCGCGGGCCCGCTCCCGTGGACCCGGTCGCCAAGGCCAAACGCGAGTCGGCCCGAAGCGCGAAGGTCACCGCTGGGCTCGACGACCTTTCGCTCTTCCTCACCGATGTGGTGCGTCAAGGGTTCGCCTCGCTCGGGGCGCGGTCCCACGGAATTTGGGACGACCAGGCCAGACGTCTGATCGACGCCCAGGCGCCAGGTGTGGCCCGGCGCTTGCGGCAAATCGACGAAATGGTCCTGTCGGGCGAAGGGTGGCAGATGGCCCTGCTTGATCGCATGGCTCGTCTCCACCTTCTCATTGAAGGCCATCGCCGCCTTGAGCGGCTCCCGGCCGAGACCGCGGAAGACGTGCGCTCCGCCATCGGCTTCCCGACCGACTTGGAGAGCGTCCGATCGGGCCCGGGCGTGCGCGACCAGTGGCAGGTCCTCGGGCAAACGACCGCGGTGGAGGACCGGCTGATCGTCTCGCGCACCTGGCTGATCGGCCGTCGGACGCGACGGAACGCGCTCATCCTCGACTTCGCGGCTGGCGGCAAGGCGCTGGAGTTGACCCTCCCCTTCGGGGTCGTGGTGGATGCGGAAATCGCCTTCTTTCCCGGCTCGATGCCCCTACGGGCCTTGGTGAAAGAGCGTTTCGGCGGACCCGAACCGCTCGACGAAATCGTGGGAGGGACCACCATCACCGAGGCCTTCGCTTCCTTCGGCTCGGCACTGGCGAGCGACCCCTGGCTCGAACTTCTTCCGGTCGTCCTCGAAAACGTCTTCCTCCAAGAAGAGAACGGCGCCTGGAGGGCGCGCGACGCGGCCGGCTATTCCGTGAGCCTAAGCGACCGATTCGTCAAGGCATGGCGGCTGATGGCCCTGAGCGGCGGCGGG
>CALLYK010000567.1 GCA_937858365.1 uncultured Isosphaeraceae bacterium
GTTGGAGCCGGTCGGACAGTCAGGACCGACGGTGCAAGGCAGTCGCACCGCGGTCTGGCGGTCGCGCCAGTCCATGTAGTAGCCGGTGGGGTTGATGCGCAGGCGGTTGTCGAAGAACGTCGCGCGGAAACCCGCCTCGAGGTTCGTGACCTGCTCCGGCGGGATGGCCTTGTACAGCGTCGACTGCTGGGCGGCCGTCGGACACGTGGACGAACCCACCACCGCGTTCGCCGCGCACTGGATGAACGTGAATGCGGGGAACGCACCGGCCTTGTGGGCGCGCGACACCGTGCCGTAGCCCATGATGTCTTCGGTGAAGTGGTAGTCCAGGGTGCCGCGCCAGTCCGTGGACTTCCAGCTCTCGGCCGCGTTCACGGTGAGCGTCCCGCGTCGGCGACCCTGATCGGTGGGGCCTTTCTCCTGCTCGGTTTGCTTTGTCGTTTCTTGCCCGCTTCGTCTTTCAATGAGCGCGTCCGTTCGGGCCCTGACTGCGGATAGTCCAGGTGACGCGACTTCTCGAGACATGTTGTGTCGGGGTCGCGAAGCCGATCAAGGGACCATCAAGCAGGAGTGCCCCCCGATGAACGATCGTCGTCTCCGTCTCAATCGTCGCCCTAAGTTGGAAAGCCTCGAAGGCCGACGCCTGCAAGCGGGCAATGTCACAGCGAGCATCGTCAACGGTGATCTCCGAATCACTGGAGACAACCTCGCCAATGAGGTGAGCGTCTTTCGTCAAAACGGGTTCATCCGTGTTCACGGTTTCAACAACACGAGGATCAACGGCTCCGCCGTCGACGCGATCTTCAGTCAGGGAAGCCTCTCACATGATCTTCGGGCCGACATGAAAGGCGGAAGCGACACGCTTCTCGTGGACCTAAGCGGCCTTCATGTACCCCACGACATCTTCGTGGACACGGGCGACGGCAACGACTTCGTTCGCTTGACGAACCTGAGCGCTGGGAACGACATCACGATCGACACGCAACGCGGCGATGACCGAGTGTTTCTGGTCAATGTGACGGCGGGTGACGACCTGAAGATCGACACGGGTCAGGACCGAGACTCGGTCTTCCTCCTGCGGGTCCAAGCCCACGACCGGATGGACATCGACCTTGGGTCGGGTGATGCCGATCGACTCGACCTCGCATTCGTGACCGCGCACAACGCCCATCTGAACGGTGGTTTCGGCAGCACCGACACGCTCCGGCGCCGAAACGCCTCCTTCGATCATGTGGACATCGACGGCTTCGAGGTCTTCATCTAGGTCGGTTGATCGGGCCCGTCGGTGCCGGATCGCCAACTCCCGCGATGAAGCTCACGTGGGGCCTTCTTCACACTTTCTTGTCCGGTCGCGAGAAGGCCGCTGATAGTCCTTGTGTAAGTGGTCCCCGAACGACGAGTGAAGGGACCGCGAACCCCCCCGCAGCCATCAAGCACGAAAGGCCCTCTCATGAACACTCGACGTCATCGCTTCGCGAGCCGCCCCATGTTGGAAGGTCTGGAAGGCCGTCGCCTGCAAGCCGGTAACGTGACCGCCAGCATCGTCAACGGCGACCTTCGGATCATCGGCGACAATCTGTCGAACCAGGTCGTCGTGATCGAGGACGCCGGTCGATACCGTGTTCGCGGCCTTAACAATACCAAGATCAACAGCGCCGCCGCCGACCTCTTCTTCAGCCAAGAGCAACTCACGCGAGATCTTCGTGTGGACATGAAGGGGGGCAACGACATCTTCCTGCTTGTGCTCAACGGCATACAGGTCCCGCGCGACGTCAAGGTCAGCGGAGGCGATGGTAACGACACGGTGGGTTTCGACCAGGTCAATGTCGGCAACGACCTGACGATCGACATGGGTCGCGGAAACGACGTCGTCAACCTGGAAAACACGCTTGTGGGCGACGACATGACGATCGATACCGGCGCCGACCGAGACCGCGTGAGGCTCGCGAACGTCCAGGTCCAGGACCGCCTCGACATCGACCTAGGGTCGGGGAACGCCGACCTTCTGCAACTCGAGCAAGTCTCGGCCACACGGGCCCGCTTGAGAGGCGGCTCGGGGAACGCCGACGAACTCCGTCGCACGGACGTCACGATCGACGACCTTCAATTCAACGGGTTCGAAGAGTTGTCTTGACGGCGAAGGGGCCCTTTCAGACATGAGGCCGGCCGCGCAGACTGGCCTCCATCCCTCCCCAACCTTGGCCGTGGTCAGTCGAGTAGTGGGCCGCGGAAGCCTCTGAGATTCGATACCTGTCGTGGCAGAGCAGCTTTAGGACCGACCCCGGACGAGCATGCCAACTCGCCCACGAAAGCGGCGTATCGCCCTGAGAATCGCGGGCGTCCACGGTGGCGCCCGCCTCCAGGAGCAGGCGGATCACCTCTTCATCGCCGAACGCGGCGGCGCGGTGCAGGGGGGTCTCCCCCTTCGTCCGGCAGTCGCGCATGAACGAGCCTGTTTCCAAACCGGGCGTCGTGGCGTGATTGGGGTCCGCACCGCTGGCGAGCAAGACCCGCACGACCAGGTTGTAGGCCGGACGGCCCGCGTGCGAGAGCGCCGCGTGGAGGGGCGATTCGCCCGTGTCGGGCAAGGGGTGGTTCACGTCGGCGCCGCGTTCGAGCAGGAATTGGCAGAGTTGCCAATGGCCGTGAAACGAAGCGCCGTTGAGGTCCAGGTTCTCGCCAAGAGAATGAAGTGAGGCGCCGTGGGCGAGCAGATGACGGATCGCGCTGACATCGCCGTAGTAGGCGCACCACTGAATCAGGGAGGTGCCGTGATCGTCCGCGAGGTCGGCGGGGGACCCAAGTCCCAACAGGTCGAAGACGAGGTCGGTGCGGCCGTCAACGATCCGTTCGAGCAATTCGGCGGGACCCATTGGGGTTCACCTCAGGTTCGCGAACCTTACGGACCTTCGTTGCCCTGATAGTCGCCGCGCAGGAAGCGATACATTGTATCGATGTCGTTCTCGGTGAGTTGGCCCGCGAAAGCGGGCATCCGGCAAGCGGACTTCACGGCCCCGTAGAGGTCGGGCGCGTCGGGCGACAGCAGCATCCGGCGGAACCAGGCGCGCGACCCCCACGCGTAAAGGCTCGGTCCGAAGTTCGCCTCGTCGGCCTCGCCCCATAGGTGGCAGCTCGCGCACTGGTCGGCCCACAAGGCGTAGCCAGGATCGTTCTGGACCAAGTCGGAGTTTTCCCAAACGGGGACCGGCGTGTCGGGCGGGATTTCCGCGAAACTGGCCACGAAGGCGCTGAGCTGATCAAGTTCCTCGGCGGACAGGTTTTTCCCGGTCCCCTTCTTCCAGTTGGCCATGCCGGCCAAGAGCGGGTCGCACCGTTTGATGCCGCCGAAGAAACTCGGTTCGTCGGGGTTTTCCAGAAGAGCGCGGACCCATTCCTTCGTGCCGAAGCCCTTCAGTTCCGGCGCAGCCATCGAGCCCTCACCAATCCGTCTCTTCTCAAACGGATGACACCCCTGACACTTCTGCTCGAAGACCTTGCGCCCGTGAAAGAGCGGGTCGCGTTCGAGCAATATGGCCGCACCGCCGGGGGGCACGCCCCTCGAAGCCAGGGCGAAGGCCCGTTCGCGAGCATGCTCCGCTTCGATGAGGGCCTCGCGATAATGCGAGTCGGCCCCGTCCGCCTGAAGCGAGCGAACGCTCAAGTATCCCGCCCCTCCCAGCACGCCGAACGCGAAGGCGCAAGCGAAGAAGTGGGCGACTTTCCTGGGCAGGACCCGGTCGATGAAGGGCAGAAGGAACATCACGCTCGCGAGGGCGCCGGGGATGACCATCGTGGCGATGATCTCGCGCGGGCCTGGGAACGACTTGCGCAGCTCGAAGAGCCAAAGGAAAAACCAGGCCGGACGCGCCGGATACTGGCTCGCCGGGTCGGCGGGTGCCTCGAGAGAGACACCGTGGTTCGCCACGACCATCCAGGAGATCGTCCCGAGGAAAACAGTCGTGAACACGAGGTTCAAAAAGACCTGTCGCGGCCAGGCCGGCTCGACGCCCCATTCGGCGGCGCGGCGGCTCAGGGCGTGCTTGCGCGCCAGCACGACGTGACCGCGGAGCAGGAGCAAGACGACAAGCGGCAGCAAGCCGACGTGCAGCGCGTAAAGCCTCGTCAACGTCGCGTTGCCCAGTTCTGTCCCTCCCAAGACGACGCGATGGATGTAAGGCCCGATCACGGGGGCCCCGCCCGCGATGCCTGTTTCCACGTTCCAGGCCCAGTAGCCGTCTTGGTCCCAAACGAGGGCGTTCCCAGTGAGCGTGAACGCGATGAGGATGCCCAGAAGGCCCAGGCCGAGCCACCAGTTCATCTCGCGGGGCGCGCGATAGACACCCGCAACGACCACACTTGCCAAGTGCATCGCCGCGACGATCACCATCGCGTGGGCCGCGTAGTTGTGCAGGCCGCGGAGGAACCAGCCCATCGAAAGCACCTGGTCGATGTGGAAGGCGCTTGCCCAGGCCGCCTCCACCGACGGGCTGTAAATCGTCATGAGTAGCAGGCCGGTCACGATCTCGATGATGAGCGACGAAACCAGTGCCGCCCCGAGTGCGTAGCGGAAGCGCGCCACGCTCGGCACGGGTCGATCCAGGGCCGCGCGAAAAAGCGTGTGCAAACCACCGCGCTTTTCCAGCCAACCGACCACGCCTTCGGGCGCGTTTTCTTGAGGTGTGGTGTCAGACAAGGGGCACCTTCTCCGGCGACTGCGTCCGGTAGCGCTGGAAGTGCACGATCACGGTGGGGTCATCGTCCTTGGTCAGCTCCACGTCGAGAGTGTCCATGGCGCGCGGGGAGACCGCGTTTTTCTTCTTTCCTTGAAAGTCGAACTCGGCCCGATGGCAGGGGCAGACGAACGCCTTGGCGTCATCGGTCAGACCGATCTGACAGCCGATGTGGGGGCACTCGGCCGTGTAGGCCACGACCGCCGCGCCGGACCCTTCCGGCTGCCGCACAAGCCAGACCAAGCCGACGGGCTCTTTGGGATACTGGACCCAGGCGTCCCGCCGCTCGGCGATGATGGCGAAGCTCTTGGGTTCGCCCACCGTCAGGGCGCTGAGGCGCGTGAGTTCCTGTGTGATGACCTTGCCCGACTTCCGACGGATCGGGTCGAGCAGAAAGGCGACGCCGGGGATCGCCAGGCCGACCGACACGGCGCCTCCCAGCAGGAAGGAACCGATGCGATGAAAATCACGTCGGGATGAGTTCATGAGTCACTCGCGAAAGGTCTTGAGGATCGCTCTCGTCCTCTTTTCGTCCTTCAGGGGGTCTCAGGTCCAGCGGTCCGGGTGCTCGTTGTCCCCAATCGCGTACGTGAGGAGGTGGCTTATTCAACGCGGGTGATGGCCTCGCGAACGGCCGCGACGACCATCGGCAGACTCGTATCGAGCGGGTCGGCGACCATGAGGCCGGCCGCCTTGCGGTGTCCGCCGCCGCCGAACTTCGCCGCGAGCTTGGCGCAGTCGAAATCGGTGCGCGAGCGCAGACTCACTTTGATCCCGCCGCGCTTCTGTTCGATGAATAGAATACCCACCTCGACGCCGCGCAGACTCACCGTGAAATCGACTAGGTCTTCGGTGTCGGGCGGGATCGCCCCGGTGCGGTCGAAGTCCTCGCGCGTCACGCTCGTGTAGGCGATCCGGCCGTCGAGTTCGGTCTTCAAGTCGGCCAGGGTCTCCCCCATCATCAAGAGGCGTCCCATCGTGTTCCGCTCGAACAGCAGCCGGTAAATGGTGTCGATTTCGGCCCCGGCCTCGACGAGTTCGGCGGCCGTCCGCAAGGTCTGGGGCGACGTGGTCGGGTGGCGGAACCAACCCGTGTCCATGGCGATCGCCGTGAGCAACCCGGTGGCGATCTCAGGGGTGAAGGCCCCCTTCAGCGCATGGATGGCCTGGGCGACCAACGTGCCCGTGGCCTCGGCGGTCGTGTCTTTGAGATAGGTCGCGCCCATGTCGTCCTGGCTGACATGGTGGTCGATCACGAGGCGCGGTCCTGGGAAGGCGCGGACGAACTCGGCCATGTCGCCGAGTTGTCCCCAGGCCGATAGGTCAAGGATGACGATGGCCTGGCGGTCGCCCAGTTCGCTAGGTTGGACTTGCGTGCCGAAGTGCTCGAAGAACGTGCCGTTGGGGTCGAGGAAGTCGTAACGAGGCGGTGTAAAGCTGGTGTTGACGACCCGGACGTCTTTGCCCTTCTGACGGAGCAAGCCCGCCATGCCGACCTCGGAGCCCAGCGCATCGCCATCCGGGCGAACGTGGGTGGTGACGAGGAACCGGTCGTAAGAGGCGATCAGGTCGACGAGAGGTCCCCAATCGAGCGGGCGTGTCATGGCGGGTCCCGAAGGAGGGCGGTCCGGGCGAAGCAGGACTTGACTATAGCCCCGAAGGGACCGGGTCGCAACGCGAGCGCGATAGGTCGGCAACGAGGAGGACGTGGGCGGCGCGACGAAGACGTCCGTTCGGCCGGCCCCCTTCACTCGAAGAGTTGCGAACTTGTTGAGATGTTCAGTCCATGAAATCGTTTGAGCGATCGGCGCGGACGAACTGGGTTCGCTGCCGGTGTCGGAGGAGGGCCAACCTCCAATAAGCGCCATTCTCTGCGAGGCCCTTGTTCAGATGGGGCCGCAAGACGAGCGTTCGGCCCTGTCCCTGACGGCGACTTGGTCGCGTACCCTGCCTCTTCCCGCCGCCGCCGAGACGCCGAGTTCGGTCCGTCTCAGGCACGACATGTTTTCCAAAATCGGCCGGCTCGCCGCGCGCCTTCGTCCCCCTCGCCCCTTGAGGAAGTCGCGATTCATCGGATTGGTGGACTCGCTCCACGGCGCACCCGACGAACGGGGAAGGGTGCGCGGCGAGGTCCAGTTGCTGTTGATGAATCAAGACGAGAACATCAAGGCGCGCGTCACGCTCGACGCGGACGATTACCGAAAGGCGTTGGAAGCGCACGGGGCCGGCGGTTTCGTCACGCTCGTGGGCACGCTGGAAATGACGGGCGAACGCACGCGAAGGATCGTCGACCCGACCAAGTTCCGTTGCTTGAACGAGGAATGAACGGGTCGGCCGGCGGATTCGAGGTTCAACCCGAGATCGGGCCGGAAGCGCCAGCGACGGCCATGAGGGGACGGCCCGATCTTGCGGGTCGTGCGGCCTTTGAGAATACCGGTTTTCTTTGCCTCGCGGGCGAACGTCGCGCATGCTTATTCCCAAACTCTTTGGCAATTCGGTGTTCAAAACCGGCACCTCACGACGATCGCGACGGTCGAAGCGGATAATCCGGCGAATTGGCTTCGCTTGTGAGAAAAAGGGCCAAATTACGGCCCAAACCGAACTCTCTTTATCGCGATCATGACGATTGGATAAGGGAAACGCGTCGGCGGCCGGGAATGCGGCCCTGTCGCTCCGAGGACCGCTTCACGGAGGGCCGTCGCCGACGCCTCCGGGCCTGCCGGCTGCCCTGGCCCTCGGGCGAATTCGTTCATGCCGATTCTGACGTTTTTTCAGTCGCATGTTGCCTCTCGACCATCTCTTCCTATCATGGCGGGAGGTCGCGTTTCGGGACTTCTTTCGTCCCGATCCCCTCTGCCTCGCTCACCAATCCCCTTCATCGAGTCACACATCCATGAAACATGCTTTTTATACCCTGGTCTCGACGTGTTTCCTCATGGGTGTGGGCTTGACTGTGGCATGGGCCCAGCAACCCCAGCCCAAGGCCGTACAAGCACCGGCCAAGGGTGCTCAGACGCCGGTCGCCAAGACCGCCCCCGCAGCCACGACGAAGGCGAGTCCCGCCCCGGTCTCGCGCGGCGGAATCGGCAAGCCCGAGGACGAGGCCGCCATCAAGGCGATGCTCTTGGAATACGCGAAGCACTACAACGCCGGCCAAGCCGACGCGTTGGCGTCGCTCATGACCGATGACGTGGAAATGGTCGATGGCGATGGCAACATCACCCGCGGTCGAAAAGACGTGAGCGCGCAGTTCGCCGCCGTTTTCACCGAAGGCGCGCCCGCCACGTTGAAGGCGAAGGTTGAGAACCTG
>CALLYK010000568.1 GCA_937858365.1 uncultured Isosphaeraceae bacterium
CAGGCCGGCCGCGCCGGAGAGGGGCTTGTCGAAGTCGAGGACCGGCGGATAGTGGAAGCCTTCGACCCGCACGTAGCCGGCCGCGAGGACGACGAGGTCGTAGCGCCCGGGAGGGAGCGTCTTGAACGTCCAGCGACCGCTCGGCCCGGCTTCGGCGACGGCGTCGCTCATCGGGGCGTCGATCTTCGCTTTCGGGTCGACGGGGCGCGTCGGTTGGCCTTCGGCGTCCCAGCGTTTGATGGCGAAGACCTTGTGGACCTCACGCGCCCCGCCCAGGTCGACCCTCAGGTCGCCGGCGTTCAGTGACGACCCGAAAAGCAACGTGAGGACACTAGTCATGCATATCAAACGCATATCAACGCTCCTGTGCGCGTTTGGTCTTCGCCCCTTCGAGCTTCTTGCGGGCGGCCGGCGCCAGAGGGCTTCCGGGGTAGTCGGTCAAGAAAGTTCGGTAGCGGGCGGCGGCCGGTTCGGCCCGGCCTTGCTTCTCTTCCGATTCGGCCGCAAGGAAGGCGATTTGGTCCGCGTAAGGAGAATCCGGGGCCAGGGCCAGGTGGTCGCCGGCCAGGGCGATCGCCCGGTCGTAGTGCTTGCGGGCCTGTTGTGCTCGGGCCATGAGGAAGGGCCAATACCCTTCAATCGCCGCGGCGGGGTCCTCGTCCCGCCATCGCCGTAGTTCGACGAGGGCCCGTTCGTTGTCCCCCTCGCGAAGAAACGCCTCGACCGATCGGCTGCGCGCGCCCCGTCGGGCTTGCGCTTCGGTCACGTTCGCCTTGCTCTCGTGCAGGCGAACCGCCCGTGCATACGCGGCCATCGCGGCGGTCTGGTCCCCTTGCCGCGCGTGGTAATCCCCCCGAAGGCGCTGCAGGACGGAGCCAAGGCGCGATGTCGAGGGGCCCAAGGACGTTGTCGCCGTGTCGAGGCGCTTCTTGGCTTCGTCGTCGCGGAGCAGGTCTTGCAAGGCGATTTCGCCGGCCTCCAGGTCGCATTCGGCCCGGAGTTCGGGTCGCTTGACCAGGCGCGACGCGTTCTGCCAAACGGTCAAGGCGCCGGCGGAGTCGTCCAGTTTGTCGCGGAGCAGGGGGCCTAGCAGACGCGCGATCTCGGCGACAATGGTCTCGTCGTCGGGTCCAAGCGTGTGGTTCGCCGCCAGCCAAAGTTGCGCCGCGCGCGCGGCCTTGGCCGATTGATCGACGGCCAAATGGACCTCCGCCAGGGCCAGAGCTGAACGCGGGTCGAGCTTGGCAACTTCGTAGGCGTCCACAATCGGAAGGTAGTCGCGGAGGGCGTCGCCGGGGTGCTCCTGGTCGTGCGGCACCGCCGCTCGGGGCACGACCACACGGTTGACGACGCCCGGGTCGGTCTCGGCCGCCGAAAGCCTCACGTCGTATTTTCCTGTACGCATGTAAATGTGCGTTGGATTGGGACGATTGCTCGATTGGCCGTCGCCGAAGTCCCAGTGGACGCGTCCGGTCATCGCCTGGCCGTTGGAATACGCCTGGAATTGGACACGCACCAGGGCCGACGATTCGCCCAGAGGGGCGTCGCCGACGACCCGAAAGGCGAAATCGCGCTGCGGGGTCTTGCCGTCGAGCCAGGGCCCCGATGCGGGCAAGTGGGCGACGAGGGGCGAGCCGAACGCATCGGCCGGAATGACCTCGGGCCTGTCGGCCCCCGGCGGCTGCCACGCGGCCACCATGCACGCTTCGCCACCTGTCGCGACATGAATGTATTCAAACTTGTGCAAACCCGCCTCCAAGACCACTTCGCCCCGATGCCGCGCGTCGTGAACGGGGCCGTGCGTCCCCGGCGCGCTGGCCACGGTCTTGCCGTCGATCAAGAGGAAACTCGCGTCCTGGCTGGTCGTGAAGAAGCGATAGGTCCCCGCGCGCGCCGCGCGCACATTGCCGCGATAGATCGAGAAGAAGGGGCCTTGCCCCGGCGCGTTGGGGTCGAACCGATGGAAGGCGTTCGCGACATAGTCGGCCCCAATCCGCTCGGCCGATGCGAACGCCTTGCGCGGTCCTTCCACGTGGCGAAGGTCGCAAGATGTGAATGCGCGGGTCTCCATCAGAAGGCCCGCCGACGCGGTCCATTCGGGCGCCTTCTCGGCGGTCCCCTCTCCGTAATGGATCGTGTAGGCGCGATGGCCGCTCGTGGTTTGAAAGGCGACGCGGCAGAAATCGCCGGGACCAACCTGAAGCACGCGCCAGGGCACCAGGGCCTGTTTCGCCCCGCGCACTTCCAGGTTTTTCCCGTCCCGATCGAGGGCGCCGTGCGTAAGAAAGTCGGCGACGACCACCGCCGGCAACGCACCACCGGAGGGCACCTGCACTCGCCTCTCGTAAGGAAGCGCGATCAGCGTGAGGCCCGTGAGAACGATGAACGTGGCGGTCATGAGCAACCTCGCGAACCAACGCGGCGAAACCGGCTTCGTCCCGCCCCGTTCAATCTAAGGCCGACACGGGGGCGCGACAAGCGGGCCCCGCGTTGTACGATGGAAACAGCAGGTCGACGACGCCCACTCCCGCTCGAGGTCCCGATGTCTCATCACTCCGCAACGGCCCCAGGTCAAGCGAAACTCAGTCCCGAAGAGGCCGTCCAGCGCGTCCAGCGGGCCGGAGAACTCCTGCGCCGCGAGATGCACAAGATCATCATTGGGCAAGACCAGATGATCGACGAAATGCTCTGGTGCGTTTTCGCGCGTGGGCATTGCCTCACCATCGGTGTGCCCGGCCTGGCCAAGACGCTCACCGTATCGACGCTGGCGAAGGCCCTTCATCTCAAGTTCAGCCGTATCCAGTTCACGCCGGACCTTATGCCCAGCGACATCACCGGGACCGAGATCATCGAGGAGGACCCAGGCACGGGCAAGCGGGTCTTCCGGTTTGTCCAGGGGCCGATCTTCGCCAACGTCGTCCTCGCCGACGAGATCAATCGAACACCGCCGAAAACGCAGGCCGCGCTCTTGCAAGCCATGCAGGAGTTTCAAGTCAGCGCCGGGACGCAAACGTATGAACTTGAGCAACCATTCTTCGTGATGGCGACCCAAAACCCGATCGAGCAGGAAGGGACCTATCCGCTCCCGGAGGCCCAACTCGATCGCTTCATGCTCTCCATCTCGGTCTCGTATCCGACGCGCGATGAGGAACGCAAGATCGTCAACGCCACCACGCAAAGCGGCCACGAGGAGGTCCACGCGGTCCTTCGCGGGCGAGACCTTCTCTGGATCCAGCAGCTCGTGCGCGAGGTCCCCGCGAGCGACCACATGGTCGATTACGCCGTTGACCTCGTGCGGGCCACACGGCCCAAAGAGCCGCACGCGCCCGGGTTCATCAAGGACTGGCTCGACTGGGGCGCCGGCCCGCGCGCCGCGCAGTATTTGGTGTTGGCCGCCAAGGCGCGCGCCGTCTTGAGCGGCCG
>CALLYK010000569.1 GCA_937858365.1 uncultured Isosphaeraceae bacterium
AGCGACATGTTGTATCGCGAGCTAGCGCCCGCCGACTGGGTCGACCCGCCGGAAGCCGCAACGCCCACCGACCCGCCACCGATGCTGCAACTCGAAGGGCCCAAGGACCCAGCGCCGCCGGAAGTCGAAGGGGCCCCTTCGCATGAAAACGTCAGCGTGCAAATGGACCCAACAGCGGAACGAGGGCAAACACTCGACAATCCCAGTGAGTGATCGAACCCTGGTCCTCCTTCGTGCCGTCGGCCTGGTGGACGTGGCCTCGTCGTCAGGAATTGCGCAGCAGTTTCCAGCCGAGACGGGGCCCCAAACCTTGGCGGAAGGCGAGGCGGATGATGAGCAAGGCCATCGGCTCGAGCCGGCGCGCCTCCACGAGATCGCCCACGTCGACCGGCTCGAAACCGACGTCCGCGATCAACGTGCCGGCCGTCTTCTTCGCTTCCGCGTCGTCGCCGCAGAAGAGCAGGCAGCAGGCTTCCTCACCGAACTTGGGCCCTTGCATGACCGCCGTCGAGACCGTGTTGAACGCCTTCACCACCTTCGCGCCGGGCAAGCCGCGCGCGATCAACTCGGCGCCGGAGGGGACGCCCTCCAGGTCGCACGGCTCGGTGAAATCGTCGTCGCGGAGGGGATTGGTGCAGTCGATGACCACCTTGTCGCGGAAGACGTCGGGGCCGATTTGGGAGAGGAGGGGCAGGGTCGCCGACCAGGTGGTGGCGATCACGACCACGTCGCCGAACTCGGCCGCTTCGCGGATCGAGCCGGCGAGCGAGCCGGGACAGCCCTCCGCCATCGTTTGGGTCTTTTGGGGGTCGCGTCCACCGAATTGGACCTCATGGCCCCTTTGGGACCAAGCGGTCGCAAGGGCCGAGGCCACGCGGCCGGTCCCGAGAATGCCGATCTTCATCGTGGTCCGTTCCTCAAGGGGGCCCGCCATCGGTCGGCACCACGTCGAGCGTGAGGACCTCGCCGTCGCGGACGATGCGCAAACGTGTGAGGACGCCCACACGTTCCTCGGTCAAGTGGCGATGCAAGTCGTCGATGCCGTTCACGGGCGCCGACTCGATGGCGACGATCACGTCGCCGGGATGGAGGAGGCCCCGATCGGCCGCGCCGCCGGGTCCCACCGCGACCACCAGGGCCCCGCCGGGTCCCGGCAGGTCCAGGCGTTCGACCAGGGCCCGCGGCAGCCGGACCGTTTGGGCGCCGAGGCCGAGGCGACTGCGCGGCACGCGGCCGTCGCGAATCAGGCGCCCGGCGACGTACTTGGCCGTGTTCACGGCGATCGCGAAGCAGAGTCCCTGCGCCGGCAGGATAACGGCCGTGTTCACGCCAATGACCTCGCCGCGCGAGTTCACCAAGGGCCCGCCGGAATTGCCTGGGTTCAATGCGGCGTCGGTTTGGAGCACGTCGTCGATGAGTCGGCCCGACTTGGCCCGGAGACTGCGTCCCAGGGCGCTGACGACGCCGGCCGTCACCGACGTCTCGAAGCCGTAAGGGTGGCCCAGGGCGATGGCCAATTGACCCACGCGCACGCCTTGAGAATCGCCCAGGGTCGCGGGCGTCAGGCCCACGTCGGAGTGGACGCGGACGACGGCCAGGTCGGTCTCCGGGTCGTCTCCCACCATTTCCGCTTGAAGTTCGCGGCCGTCGGCACAGGTGACGCCCAGCCGACGGGCGTCTTGGACGACGTGGCTGTTCGTCAAAATGTAGCCCGAGGACGTGAAGACAAATCCCGATCCCTGACCGCGCAGGCTGGGCCCACGCGTGTCGATATGGACGACCGAGGAGCGGACGGAATCGACCGCGCCCACGACCGCTCGCGAGTAGGCGTCGAGCAGGTCCTCGTCGTTGGGCGTGGTGAAGGAGACGGGCGAGGCGTGCATGGCGGCCCCCTGGGTTGTGGAACTTTAGGCGCGCGGTTGGTCGACCGGCAAGGGGCCGCCCCGCGACCTAGGCTTCTCCAGGGTGAACGAGCGGCGACCCGGTGGGGCCCTGTCGGAGGTGTTGGTCATGTGTCGATGGATCGTCGGAATGTTGGTCGTGGGGATGATGGGCCTCACCGCGAGCGCCTGGGCACAGAGCAAGCCCACGCCCGCCAGGAAGGGGACGACGAACGCGAACCCGAACTCCAACTCAAACCAGGCCAAGCGACCGAACGCGGCCAAGGCGCAGGGCGAGTCGGCCCCGTTGACGATCCAGGTGCGGACCCAACCGCGAAAAGCGGAAGCGTCCGCGGTCGCGACCCCGCGCGGTCCTCGCCTCTTGAATACACTCGATCAAGAGCGACCCACCACTTCGACGACGATCAAGCGTCCGGCCGCGAACCGCGATGCGGCCGTGGGCGCGCTGAAGGGGCAAATGCGGTCCCTGGGCGGCGGCGGCGCCGTGACCTCGGCGCGTCGCGCGGCCCTTCGGGCGCACTTGCAAGCGCTCTTCGAGGGCCCGAGTCATCCCGAGGCGGAGGTGGTCGCGGGCCTGGCCGACGAACTCGCCTGGTCATTGGCGGCCGGTCGGCTCGACCATGCGGCCGTGGCGCATTTGGCCGACTTGATGGCCTTGATCGGCGGGCCCGAGGCGACGGCGGAAGAACGCATGGGCGCGATTGGCGAGGCCCGCGGCATCCTCGACGAGGGTGGTGCGACCTCACGCGAAGGCCAGGTCGTGACGAGCCACCTACGCAACATCGCCGAGGCGGTGGGTCGAGGAGCGGTCAAGCCGGCGGCGGCCGGGAAGCGCTGAGGGGCGTCGCGCCGTCGTCATCAATAGGGGACCACGGTCCTGGAAACCAGGCCGTCGCAGGTGACCACGAGCAACTCGTTGCTCAATGGGGACGACGCGCAGGCGATCGGGCGGGTGACGGTGATTGGTGTGGACGTGACGACCGACGACCGCGACGGGCCGGTCCGCAACCAGTCGACCCGATCTTGGGCCAAGGCGGCGACGTGTCCCGGGCGCATCAGGACCGCGCCGACGTAAGGCGTTGGGCCCCTGTGCGTGTTGGTCGCAATCAACTCGACCGAGTCGCCCACGTCGATCGCGTGCCAGTGCAGGACGCCCCCTTGGCCCACGCCGGTCAGTTCGAGTTGGTCGGGTCCCGTCCACATCGACGAGACGCTCGCGTTGCGCAGGCTGGTGTCGCTCGCCGGCGTGGGTCGCCAGTTCGAGCCGGCCAGCGATTCGAAGGGCCCATCGGCTTCGTTGAGTCCCCACTGAGGGCCGTTCTGCCAGAGGACGCGTCTGGCCTCGCTTGGCCGAGAGGCCGGGAGCAAGACCCCGGCCGTCGGCGGCTCGCCGTTTCGAGGCCCGGTGATCGAGCCTTCCTCCAGGAGTTCGGGGACCGTGTGGATGTAGAGCGATTGGCCGTCCCAAAGGCCCAGTTCGAGCGGTCGGAGGGGGCCGCGGTTCAAGACGGTGGTGAGCCACGGTTCGGCGAGGTCGTCGATGACGAAACCGCGAAGAAGGGCGTAACCCCCTTCGGGTGCGCGGCGGTAGGAATCGGCCCGGCCGCGATGGGCGCGGCCCGAGCGCGATCGGCCGGCCGACACGACGACGAGAAAGGCGCCGTCGTCGCTGACCGCGAGGGAGGCGACCGGCCATTCGCAGCGTCCGACGCGCGTGATCTCGTCGGACGTGGGCCGGAGGACGAAGACCTCGCCGCGGTCGAAACCGAGGACGAGTTCGCCGGTCATCGGGGCGGCCGCGAACGCGGTGACGGTTCCCGAGCCCACACTCAGATGGGTCGCTCGGGGCCGCGTCGCGGCCCGTTGCGGTCGCCGGCCGGCCTCGATCTTGGCCGCGTGGTTGGCGTCGGCGACGAGGCC
>CALLYK010000570.1 GCA_937858365.1 uncultured Isosphaeraceae bacterium
CTGATCGGCGCCAGGGCCAACCAAAAGAGTAGGCCGACCAACATGCAACGAGCGCGACCAACCTGCCCCGGGGGCTTGATTGAGGAAGGGCCCGAGGACGACCAACTGGGCATTGATGCCTTCCTCTCACGATTCAACGGGACTTCGCGCCGGCCCGCCGACTCGACCCGAGCGCGGCGGCCGTTGCCAGGTCCCCAGCGCGTTCGTCGAGGAACCAACGAGCTTGGGCGTGGCCGTATTGCCGTAATTCTTCAAGGAAGGCCGGCCGCCGATCCAGCTTCGAGGAGTAGTCCAGGTCTTGCTCCAGCCGGATGCGGTGGACCTGGATCGGGTGATACTTGGTGCCGCTGAGATGCCCCAAGGCGATGAGTCGATTGATCTGCGCGATCTGATTGAGCTCCTGTTCCATCGCCAGGTTGCCCGACAACTCGTTGCGGCGATCGACGATTTCATGCGTGTCGACGGGCACACGCGCGCACGTGCTGGGGTTGATTTGGATGAGCCAGAGCTCGTGGATGTTGTGGTCGGTCAAATCGTGGATCGGCGGGTTTTGCGAGAAGAGGCCGTCCCAATAGGCCCCTTTGCCGGGGACCTGCACGGCGCGGAACATCTCGGGGATCGCCGCCGAGGCCAGGAGCGACTCCACGCAAAGGTCCACGCCCGTGAAGACCTCGAAGTGACCGGTAAGGACCTCGACGGCGCCGATTTGAAGGGCGGGGGCGTCTTTCTTTTTCGCCAGCTCACGGAGTTCGGCGAAGTTGAAGTGCTGTTCCAAAATGGCGCGGAAGCGGTCCTCGCCCCAGGGGGGCACCATGTAGGGACTGACCTCGGGCAGGACCATGTAATTGCGGAGGGTGACGAGGTTGAGCAGCGCCTGGTTGAGGATTTGGTCCCAAGGCTCGCTGGCGGAGATCGCTTCCCAGAACTTTTGGAGCTTCCGGCAGGCGAGTTGAGTGTCTCCTCGGACGAGACCGTCCCAGGCGAGGGCGGCGCACATCGCGCCTCCGGAGGTCCCACTGATCGCGACAACGGACACGTCACCGGGCAGTTCCGCCAGGAGTGTTTGAAGGACCCCCGATGTGAAGGCGGTATGACTGCCGCCTCCCTGGCAAGCGATGGCCACGCGTACTTGTTTCGTCGGACCCATCTTGGAAACCTCTCGTTGTAGCGCTCGGCACCGTGCGTCGTGTCAACGGCCCCATTGTACCGTGTCGGACCGTTCGACGTTACCGGCGCGACGGGTCACCGCGCATTCGGTCCCGGACCAGGAAACGGCGCCGGGACCTTCCGAACACTGGACCTGGGGCGACCGCTCCGATTTCATGGAATACCCAAGCGATCGGGACGAATCGCCATCAAGAACAATACGGCCCGCCTCCGGACACGTGTTCCAATGGCGGGTCGCCTTTGACCGAGGGACCAACCATGCCATACGTGATCGGCTTCGTGATCGTGGCCGGATTGATCTTGCTCTTCACGGGCCTCTTCACCGTGAACCAGCAGACGGCCGCCGTCGTCCAACGCTTCGGCAAGTTCCAACGCATCGCCATGCCGGGGCTCAATTTCAAGGTGCCCATTGTGGACACAATCGCCGGTCGGATCAACTTCCGTGTACGGCAGCTCGATGTGGAAGTCGAGACCAAGACCGAAGACAACGTCTTCGTCAAGGCGGTCGTCGCGGTCCAATACTACGTCTTGCCCGACAAGGCGTACGACGCCTTCTACAAGCTGGCCGACCCCGCGACGCAGATCACCGCCTACGTTTTCGACGTGGTGCGCGCCCGAGTGCCTCAACTCAAACTCGACGACGTCTTCGAACGCAAGGACGAAATCGCCATCGCCGTGAAAAGCGAACTTACCCAAGTGATGGACGACTTCGGCTACGGCATCGTCAAGGCCCTCGTCACCGACATTGACCCGGACCACAAGGTCAAGGAGGCGATGAACGAGATCAACGCGGCGCAACGCCTCCGCGTCGCGGCCAACGAGAAGGGTGAGGCCGAACGGATCCTCCGCGTGAAGGCGGCCGAGGCCGAGGCCCAAAGCAAGGCCTTGCAAGGCAAAGGCATCGCCGACCAGCGCAAGGCGATCGTCGACGGCTTGCGGGAATCGGTGAATGACTTCCAGCACGCCGTCCCCGGCGCCACCGCGCAAGATGTGATGAACCTCGTCTTGATGACGCAGTATTTCGACACCTTGAAGGAAGTGGGCGCTGTCTCCAAGACGAACACGATCCTGATGCCGCACTCTCCTGGTGCGCTCTCCGACCTCTCGGCCCAAATCCGCAATGCCCTCATGACGGCCGAACTCGCGGTATCGGGTCAGCACTCAGAGGAAGGACACACGCCAAGACACTCCGGCCCCTTGGGGGCGCACTCCCAAGCGGCGGGCGGCCAGTCGTGACCATCCCGTCGATGGCCGCTCTCGGACCGAGCGGCCGTTGGTCCTCTAGCTGGCTGGAATGGAGTTGGACCGCCTGAAGCGCAAGTTGGGAGCGAGGCCTGGAGTCGCAGATCTTGAGGGCCCATCTGCGACCCCGATAGCGGTAAACGGAAGGAGACAACGACGCTGAAGCTCGAACTCGATGCCCGGGGAGAGGTATGGGAGCACCAGTAGGTAGAATACTCCCTCCTTCCAGCCGTGCTGATTGAGACCGACCGCCTGCGTCGCCTGCTCCGACAGTTGGGGACCAAGGTGTTCGTCTTTCCGGGGCCTCGCCGCAAGAAAAGGAGCAACGAAGTGTCGAGTCGCTTCCGGGAGGTCGATCATTTTGAAGTGGTTACGGACGGCCCGCTACGGCAGATTAGTCCATGCTGACGAACCCGCTTCGGGCTTGATGCCCTTTCACAGAGTGCCGAAGGCGTCCCAACGATGAAGGCCCGCACCGAGTATTTGACGTTCAACGTCCCCCAGCGCATGGGCTTCCTGAACATCACGCCGAAGGTCGAGGAGATCGTCGGGGCGTCCGGTGTCCAGGAGGGGTTCGTGTTGATAAACGCTATGCACATTACAGCATCCGTGTTCATCAACGACGACGAACCGGGGCTGCACCAGGACTACGCGAAGTGGCTCGAACACCTTGCCCCCTTCGACGCCTCGCCGAGCCGGTATCATCACAACCGGACGGGCGAGGACAACGCCGACGCCCACATGAAGCGGCAGATCATGGGTCGGGAGGTCGTGGTGGCGATCACGAAGGGCAAGCTCGACTTTGGTCCCTGGGAGCAGATCTTCTACGGCGAGTTCGACGGACGAAGGCCGAAGCGAGTCTTGGTCAAGGTCATCGGGGAATGAGCCGGGCCCTTGACGCCAATTCTAGGGCGCGTGGGGTATGCCAACGGTACGCTCGCGATTATGCTGGATCAAGGCCGCTTGTGTGTTCCCTTCCGAAAGTTGTTAGGTGGGCTGATGGACCCGCTTGAGTCGTTCCTGCGACCCCTGTTTTCGACCGGCGTCGTTCGGCTGGAACAGGCCCCGCAAGGCGATGAGACGCCCAGCCCCGAGGCCCTCGGATTATTCCGAAAGGCCTTCCAGAACGAGTCCATCGACCTCGCGGGGCCTCGTCTCCCCTTTCAGGAAAAGGTCGCTTCGGCGGCGGCCCGCTTGGTGCATCAAGCCTGTTGGGCCCTGGTTGATCGCCGAGGACCGGCCGAGTCGCTCGCCGCCAAACTCCGTTTGGTCTGCGCGAAGAGGGGCCCCGAACACCATCTTTCGGCCGACATCACCCTTCGCTTCTTGGCCACCGTGCATCGGCGGGCCCGCGCGCTCGATCGCGACGACCCCCTGGCCCAGATCGTCGCCGATGTCCTGCGAGCCTGGCCCCTCTCGGGCGTTCTCGCCGACCTTGTCGAGGGCCCCACGGAAACCGTGGACCTCGGCGGTCATCCCGGCGTTTGGATGCTCTACGCGGAGCGCCTCGCGCGCCGTGACCGCGCCGATTGGCGGCCCCAAGGTCCCGCCCTGGAAATCGTTGAACTTGTCCTGGGCAAGGCCGGGACCTTAGGTCCTCGCCCCCGCGTTGGGGCGGTCGGAGTGAATCATGGTGAATGAGGCGGTGGGTCGCCTACGCGCGGAAGTGGTCGCACCGATCAAGGAGCGTTTCGTCGGCCGTGACGAAGTGGTGGACCTGGTCGCGCTCGCCGTCGTTTCCGGTGAGCACCTTTTTCTCCACGGTCCGCCAGGCACGGCCAAGTCGGCCCTCATTCGCGACTTCGCCGAGGCCGTTCGCGGACGTTACTTCGAGTACCTCCTCACGCGCTTCTCGGAGCCCAACGAAGTCTTCGGGCCCATCGACCTGGTCAAGCTCAAGGAGGGGACGGTCGCCACAGTCACCACCGGCATGTTGCCCGAGGCCGAGTTCATCTTCCTCGACGAACTCTTCAACGCCAACAGCGCGATCCTCAACAACCTCCTCTCCGTGCTCAACGAGCGCGTCTATCGTCGCGGGGCCGAGGTGCATCGCTTGCCCGTGCTTTCCGTCTTCTCGGCGTCGAACCACTTGCCCGAGGAAGACGCCTTGCGGGCCCTCTTCGATCGATTCCTCTTACGTTGTCATGTGGACGACCTAAAGCGCGAGGCGATGCCCAAGCTGCTCGCGGCCGGCTGGGAGTTGGAACGCGCCGCGCCCGTGCCGGCCACCTTGAGCGCCGACGACCTGCGCTCGCTCTCGGAGGACATCTACAAGGTGGACCTCTCCACCGTGTCCGAGCGTTACGCCGAGGTGATCTTCCGCATCCGCGACCTGGGTGTGGCCGTCTCCGACCGTCGGGCGGTGAAGGCCCTCAAGCTCATTGCGGGCTCGGCCGTCCTCTGTGGTCGGAGTGTCGCGGAGCTCTCGGACTTCTGGCCCTTGCGCTACGTTTGGGACCGGCAAGAGCAAATCGGGCCGCTCGCGGCCTTGGTCGACGCCGTCTTGGAAGGTCATGCCGACGGCCCCCAGGCCCACCCGCTCGCCGCGCCCCGAGGCCGGGTCGATGGCGAGGACCTGGCCCGACAACTCAACGCGATCGGCTCGGAACTCGAGCAGGGACGCCTCTCCCTCTTCGCCGCCGCGAGGCTCCGCGAACGTGTCGGCGAGTTGGCCGATCGCGCCGCCTGGCTGGGCGACGAACGTGCACGAGACCACCTGATGGGACAAGCGACCAAACTCCTGGAACGCCTGGGTTGATCGACCGATCGTGACCGCGCCGGGAAGGACGGGGCGAAACGGATGAACGAGGAGCTGGATCAAGTCACGCTCGCGAGCCTTCCGTTGGAGCACCTTGGGGTCCTGGCCCAGATGCGCCGCGACAGCGGGATCACGGTGGCCGTGCGCGGCGAGCGCGCATGGGTCTCGTGGGGCCCTGGGCAAGCGTGCGTGGCGCGTCTGCTGCTGCCGGTCCCCGATGTCCAACTCTTTTCCGCGCGCGGCGACCATCATTATCGATTGGGCTCCCTGCTGCCGTGTGGTGAGGTCCCGGGAGACCTCGAGGCCACGGCCGTTTCGCTTGTCAGGGCCCTGACGCCCGATGCCGCCCGCATTCACTCCCAAGCGAAAGCGAGGCCCAATCCCCTGCCCTTCGCCCTGGTGCGTGATGATCGCGCCCGACCCGCGAGCGCGACGCTCTGCCCGTGGAGGGCACTGGCCGGTTGGGCCGACCGTGCCACACGCCATGAGATCGAGTCGCTGAAGGCGGCGCGTTCGGGCGACCTGGCCTTGTTGATCGGCGATGCCTTGCCGCACGTGGAAGGGGCCGTGCGATTCTGGGGCGGGCGGATGCTCGTGCCGCTGGGGTTCCGACCCGAGCCATCGCTCGAAGAGTCGTGCTGGGTCCTCGCCCTCGCGCTGCAGAATGACGACCTGGCACTCGTTCACCTGGACGCTCTGGTGGAGGTCGTGCCGGGGACCGCGCTCGGGCCCCTGACGCGCGCTTCCCTGCGGATGACTCTGGAGGGTGGTCCACCATGAGGAGGAACGTGGATTACCTGGCCATCCCCGAGGGCTACTTCCATTGGCTGGGCGGCCTGCGCTGGTCGCGTGAGGGCGATGCCATCGAGTACGCCCTCGACGACCCCGACTCGCCGCGCACGTTCGCGCTCAATGGGGAGCTCTCGCTCTTTCTCGAAGGGTACATGGCGGCCGAGCACACCGCTTGTTTCGCCTTTCTGCTGCAATTCCTGGACATCCTGGGGGCGGGTCGACGGGCCCCCGTGGTCCCTTCGTTCACGGCGAGTCGTCGGGCGGAAGAAGTGGCGAGGCTCTTTCGCGAGTGTGGTCGTCCCTTCTTCAACGCCGGAGTCCTGGCCGCCCATATCGGCCGCGATTGGCCCCCAGCGCGCGTCCAGCCCGACCTGCGCGAAGTGACCGCTCACCTGACCAAGTCCTTCCCGTCTCGGATCTTGATCGGCGTCTGGGGCATGCGGCCGACGGCGGAAGTGCCCCCCTTGCAACCCGCGGACTTCACCTTTCTGGTGCTCAACGCCCTCTCGGCGATGGATGACGCGGAGCTCCGGCACTGGCTTCGGACCGGTCGCGCCCCGGTCGCGGCCGATGTCGTCGTGCCCATCGCCGACCTCGCTGAGGCGGTCCGACCGCGCTCGTTGGCCCTCGTGTTGGCGCGGCTCGAATCGCGGAAACGCCTCCGAGGGGCCCAACCGCTTGTCGCGCAGGTCCTCGGCGCCTTCACGTTGCCTCCGCGACGACTGGCCACGGCCGACCTGCCCACGGGCGGCTACGCCGACTTGACCACGCGCGGACAACCCGAACACCTTCTGCCCACGCAGTTCGCCCTCGATGACTTGGAGTTCCTCCGCCGCTTCGCCGAGCGCGAGTTGCTCTACCATCACCGCGAAGAGCCGAACGCGCCGACGAGCGAGGAACTCGTCGTCGTGCTCGACCAAGGCGTGCGGACTTGGGGCGATGCGCGGTTGGTCTTGGCGGCGGTAGCGCTGGCACTGGGCCGCCTCGCCGAGAAGCGAGGCTGGCGCCTGCTGATCGTCACGACGGGAGCACCCGAAACGACCATCGACCCTCTCTTAGTCGATGAGGAGACACTGGGCCGACAGTTCGAGGCGGCCGACCTCTCGACCAGTCCCGCGCAGGCCCTGGCGACCGCCCTGAACACGCCTCGTCCATCGGGCCTGCGCGATGTGGTGCTCCTCACGCACAAGCGCAACCTTGAGGACCCGGCGATCGTCGCGGTCGCCGGAAGGGCGGTCGCGGGCACGCGCCTCTTTGGCGTGGGCGTCGACGCGAGCGGCGAGGTCCTCTTCGTCGAGATGGTGGGCGGCGGGGCGGTGCCGCGCGCTCGCTGCCGGGTCCAACCTCGACCCAACGCGATCGTACCGCCCGAGACGCTCCCTCCTCCATCGGCGAACACGCGCCCCGGTTGGACGGGAGACGTCGAGCCGATCGGTTTTCCCTTCCAACTGGGCCTTTATCAGCCCTTCGAAGGCCGCCTGATGGACTTCGACGAGGCCGGCGAATGGCTCTTTCTGGTGAGTGTCCCAGGCTTCGTCTTCGCCTGGAACATCATCAGTGGTAGGGTCGAGGTCTTGCCCCGCGGCATGGTCGGCTCCCCTCCGCTCACCAAGGTCGCGGCCCTTGTGGGAGTGGCCGACGGCGTCGTCACCGCCGGATGGGTCGACGGCCGACTCATCCTCGTCCATCATGACATGGTCCGTCGCCGGGTCCGCGCCCACGACCTGGGGGACGTAGCAGACGCGCTCTCATCGACCTGGGAACTGTCCAGGAGGGACGAGCCGATCTGCTCCATCGGAGCGAAAGAAATCGGGACGCTCGACTATCACGCCGAGTTCCATAGTGTGGTGGTGCGCGGTCGCTGGCCCTCGTATTGGGCGGTCTCTCTGCACGACGCGGAGTTGTCCGTCGTCGCCGCGACGGACCTCGCGTCCTCCTCGCCAGCGCGTTTGGCCATCGACAGGTCGATCGCACATGACAAGGAACTGGGTGATCTCGCAAACCAAGATGACAGGTCGAACAGACGAGTCCTTTTCGGCCCGAGACTCATTTATGAACACAGACGGCTCGATGGCACGTTTCGATTCCTCGCCCCCGGACGCGTCCCATGCGTCATCCCCGCGCCGGGCCGGTCGGCGGGGCCAGTGCATATCGTCAAAGCCGAGTGGCGGGGAGACGTCATCGCCGCCTCCTTGTTCCACGGCGAGGGCCGCGCTTCCCAGGCGGAGACCTCGCTGGTCCTCTATCGGACGCCCCAGGGTGTCCCCATCGGCGAGGTCGGGGACCTCGCCGACCCCGACGCGTTCAAGCTCTCTCACGACGGCCGGGTCCTCGCCTACGTGATCGACGGCCGCCGAATCGCCGTGCAGGCCGTGAACGAAGGGCCCACGCGGAAGACACTCCACGCCCAGGACGGGCCGCCCGAACGCCTCTATGTGGACCTGGGCGACGACTTCATCCTGGTCCGGTCCAGTAAGCTACGTTACCATCTGATCCACTGGGAAAGCGGCGTCCTCCACCACGTCTCGGGTCCCGCGTCGAGGGTCGGTCTCGAGAACGGCGGGCGGGCCTCCCGGTCGAGAACACGCCTCGCTCGCGACTCGGGCGAGCCGTTGCCCCGGGCCATCGCCGACCCCGCGCGCTTCGTCGCCTGGGCCCATCGCGGCATCTGGGCCGCCTTGGACTTCACCAATCAAATCAGCATCCTCGACAACACCGGCGGATTACGATGTATTTTCATCATCATGCGAGAACATTTTGGCGCATGGATGCCTGATGGGACCTGTCGGGGACCGGCCCGCCTCATCGGCGGACCCGCCACACCCAACGCGTCCGAGCGCATCGGCCGGGAACTGAAAAGAGCAAGCGAGGCGGCACTCACGAGAGGGCCCACACGATGAAGGTCCCCTTTCAACTCCGTCGACGCGCGGATTCGGCCGGCGTGGCCGCCGCCTTGTGCCCCGGCCAAGACGCCGGGCCCGCCCTCGCCTTGTGCGCCCAAGTGGGACTCGACCCCACCGACCGGATCTTCGCCACCGCCCAGGGTCCGCTCGTGCTCTTGGACAGGCCCCCAACCACGCACCGCGTCGCCGCGATCCAACTCCGCGCCCTGGGCAAACACCTCCTCATCCCCCACGACGCCGACCTCCTCCCCGCCTTGCTCGACGATGAAATCGAGGGCCTCACCCGTGATCGCGGCCTGGTCTTTCTTCCCAATGGAACATGTTTGAGTTTTGACTATCGTACGCCCCTGGAATTGACCGAAGTGATCGCCACGACCCGGCGCCCCCCACGCGCCTGGTCGCGCTTCCCGGAAACGCCGCGTCTTCCCGAGCGCGTGGTCGAGTTCGAGCTCCCCTCGCCCCCCGAAGAGACCGGCGGCGCATGGGCCCTCGCCGACACCGAACCCGTGGGCGTGGAAGACCCCAGGCCGAAGGCGTCTGGTCCCAGCGCCCGGGCCCTGGGCGGCGCCGCCATGGGACTGGGCCGCTCCTTGATGTGGCTCGGCCAGTCGCTCGGCCTGCCGGGGCTCGCCAAGCAAGGGGCCAAGTGGGTCCAGCAGGCCGTCGAGATCGCGCCCCGCCTGAGCGAGGCCGTCATGGGCCGTCAGGCCGCCGCGCTTCAGGCCCTTCTTAAGGAGTTTCGTGAAGGGGACCCCGAACGCGCCCTGCGCCGGGCCCTGCCCATCGGCGACGGGGCCGGACCCCGCGGCGGCGCGCCCGACACCGGCAGCGAACTCCCTGAGAATGAGACCCGCTACTCGCTGGACGGACTCCTGGGTGGGACCAGTCGGGGCCGACCGACCTACTGGGTGGGTTCGCAGGACCTCATGGCGGAACTGGCCCGCGAATACCGCAAACAAGCCAACGAGGCCATCACACGAGGCGACTTTCGCCGGGCCGCCTTGATCCAGGGTCGCTTGCTCCGCGATTTCCGGGCCGCCGCCCACACCCTCTCCCGCGGCGGGCTTCATCGCGACGCCGCCATCGTCTATCTCACCCGCCTCGACGACAAGCACGCCGCGGCCCGCGCCTACGAGCAGGCCGGCGACCACGACCGCGCGGTCCGGCTCTACCGCCAGATGGGTGCCCACGTCGAGGCCGGAGACCTCCTCCGCAAGATCGGCGAGGAAGACAAGGCGATCGCCGCATATCTCATGGCGGCCGAGCTCCTCGCGGTGCACTCCGGCGGTCATCTCGCCGCCGGCGACTTGCTCCAGCGACGGGCAGGGCGCCCCGACCTCGCCGCCGCCTTCTATCAGCGAGGTTGGGACAAGCGGCCGGCACCCAACGACCTGGCCTGCGTCTCGCGCTTGGTCCGCGTGCTCGCCGACCAAGCGGAATACGACGGTCTCCTCACACTCGTCGGCCAAGCCCAAAAGCACCTCGCCGCCCCTGGACACGACCCGGCGGCCGTGACCTTCTTCAACGAGGTCGTCCTGCTGAGCCGGACCTTCCCCATGGAGTTGAAGGAGGAACTCCACGACCGGGCCCTGATGGCCTTGGCCGCGAAACTCTCCCAAGGCGTGCGTGCCGGCGGGCGGCCCGGCGCCGCTCTCGGCTGACGAGTGGGTCGAGCGGTTCGTGGCAGAGTTCGACGCCGAGGAGATCGTGCCCGACGACGAACCGGAAGGCGGCAGCTGATGCCCCAGCCCTCGCGCAAGCAGCAGCAGATGATGATGCGCCAGCTCCAGGAGGCGCAGAAGATGCAGGAGGAGCTCGAGGCCAAGCTCCAGGCCGAAGTCATCGAAGCCTCCGCCGGCGGCGGCATGGTGAAGGTGAAGATCTCGGGCGCGCTGGCGCTCCAGACGATCGAGATCGATCCCGAGGCCGTCGACCCAGACGACGTCGAGCTCCTGCAGGACATGGTGCTCGCGGCGGTCAACGAGGCGATCCGCGCCGCCTCGGAGCGCTCGGCCCAGGCCCAGCAGCAGCTCCAGGCCAGCCTGCTCGGCCCGCTGGCCGGTCAGCTCGGCGGCCTCGGGCTCTAAGCGCTCCCCGCCGGCCCGGCGTTCTCGTGCGCGTGGGCCACCGGATCGGTGGCTGAGGCGCGCGAGAACGGGATGGCGGTGGGCCTCGGGGCGTTCTCGTGCGCGTGGACCACCGGATCGGTGGCTCATGTGCGCAGGTTGGCGGGAGTGGTGCGCAGGTTGGCTGGAGTGGTGCGCAGGTTGGCTGAAGCGGGTGCGCGGGCGGCTGGCGGGGCGGCCCGGTGGCTGCCGTCGGGCCGGCCCCTAGACTCCGCGGGCGATGTACGCCCCGCCCGTCCAGCGGCTGATCTCCGAGCTCGGCAAGCTCCCCGGGATCGGCCAGCGCACCGCCCAGCGCCTCGCGTTCCACATCCTGCGAGCCACGCCCGAGGATGCGAACGCGCTGGCCGACGCGATCCGCGACGTCAAGGACAAGATCGGGTTCTGCGAGGTCTGCTTCAACCTCGCTGACGGCCCGCGCTGCCGGATCTGCGCCGACGAGCGGCGCGACGCCTCGGTGATCTGCGTCGTCGAGGAGCCCGGCGACGTCATCCCGGTCGAGCGCACCCACGAGTTTCGCGGCCGCTACCACGTCCTCGGCGGCGCGCTGTCGCCGATCGACGGCGTCGACCCCGACGACCTGCGGATCGCCGAGCTCTATGCCCGCGTGGAGGCCGGCGGGATCACCGAGGTCGTGCTCGCCACGAACCCCACGACGACCGGCGAGGCCACGGCACTGCACCTCGCGGGGGCGCTGCACGAGCGCGCGCCTGATGTCACCGTCACCCGGCTCGCCAGCGGCCTGCCCGTCGGCGCCGACCTCGAATACGCCGACGAGGTCACCCTCGGCCGGGCGTTCGCCGGGCGGCAAGGGGTGTAGGACGGTGCGCTCGGCGCCGATAGAGCGGTGATGGACGACTCCGGGCGCCCGCAGCGGGTGGCGATCGCGCACGACTGGCTCACGATTCCGGGCGGATCGGAGAAGGTGGTCGCGCGCATGCTCCGAATGTTCCCGCAGGCCGAGATCTTCACCTCGGTCTACGACCCCGCGCCCTGGCCCCCCGTGATCACGTCCCGACCCGTCCACACGTCGTTCCTGAACCGGATCCCGGGCGCGACGCGGAACTACCCGCGGATGCTGCCGCTCATGAACGCCGCGTTCGAGTCGTTCGACTTCACCGGCTTTGACCTCGTCCTCTCCAGCAGCCACGCCTGCGCGAAGAACGTGATCACGGGCCCCGACACGCTGCACGTCTGCTACTGCCACACCCCGATGCGCCACGCCTGGGAGCCGCGCTTCCTCGCGCACGAGGACATCGGCCGCGTCGAGCGCCTTGTCGCGGAGCCGCTCCTGGCCAAGCTGCGCCGCGACGACGTGATCGGCTCGCTGCGGCCCGACCGGTTCGTGGCGAACTCGTCCCACGTCGCCCACCGCATCGCGAAGTACTATCGCCGGGAGGCCGAGGTCATCCATCCTCCCGTGGACATCGATCGCCTGCTGGACGAGCCCCGCGCTGACGCGGGCTTCTACCTGTGCGCCGGCCGGCTGGCCCCGTACAAGCGGGCCGACCTCGCCGTGGAGGCCTGCACGCGCCTCGGGCGCCCGCTGAAGGTCGCGGGCACCGGCCGGCTTGCCGATGCGCTGGCCGAGGCGGCCGGCCCGAACGTCGAGCTGCTCGGGCACGTCGAGGACGCCGAGCTCGACGCCCTCTTCCTCTCGGCTCGCGCGCTGCTCTTCCCCGGCGAGGAGGACTTCGGGATCGTCCCCGTCGAGGCCCAGGCCGCCGGCCTGCCGGTCATCGCCTACGGCGTCGGCGGCATCCGGGACACCGTGATCCCTGGAGAGACGGGCGTGTTCTTCGCCGAGCAGACGGCCGACGCGCTCTGCGACGCGATCCTCGAGTTCGAGGCCGGAGACTGGGATCCCGAAGCGGCGCGCCGCAACGCCCGGCGCTTCGATCCCGAACGCTTCGATGCCGACCTGGCCGCCCTCATCGCCCGCGAAGGTGCGGCCCGCGAGGTCCCGGCGTGACCGACCGCGACGGCTCGGCCATCGGCGTCGGCGAGGAGTCGCCGGCAATCGTCAACGCCTTCCGCGTCCTCAAGGAGCGCTGGTACTGCATCGCCGCGGCGGTCATCGTCTGCGTGGCGGCGGCCGCCATCCACGACATCACCGCCCAGAAGCAGTACGAGGCCACGTCGAGCCTCCTGTTCCGGGACAGCCCCCTCGGCAATGCGGTGTTCGGCACCGACGTCTTCGGCGGCTCGGTCGACCCGGCGCGCGATGCAGCCACGAACGTCGCCCTGGTCAAGTCGCTGCCGGTCGCCGGGCGCGTGAAGCGCGAGACCGGCTTCGCGGGCAGCGCCAACGATCTGCTCAGCAGCGTCTCGGTCCAGTCCGAGGAGAACACCGACCTCGTCTCGATCACCGCGACGAACACGGACCCGACGAACGCCGCGCGGGTCGCCAACGCGTACGCGAAGGCGTTCGTCGCCTACCGCCAGGAGGTCGAGCGCGGCAACGTCGCGCGCGGCGTCCAGTTGCTGCAGCAGCGTCTGGACAAGCTTCCTGCCACCGCCACGGCGCAGCGCACCCAGCTCAACGACGCGCTCGAGAAGCTCCTGGCCCTCGAGGCGGTCCAGACGGCGAACGTCGAGATCGCCGACCTGGCCGAAGTCCCGTCCGACGCCTCGTCCCCCAAGCTCAAGCGCGACCTCGTCCTCGCGCTGCTCCTCGGCCTCGTGATCGGCGTTGCGCTGGCGTTCCTCTTCGACTTCGTCGACCGGCGGGTCAAGAGCGTCGAGGAGTTCGAGCGCATCTACCGTCTGCGCGCTCTGGTCGGCGTGCCCCAGCGGTCGTTCCGCGCTGTCCTTCCCCGCGCCAGATCGGCCGAGTTCGAGCCCTTCCGGATCCTGAGCTCGAGCATCAGCTTCGCCGGGGTCGAGCGGGGGGTCAAGACCGTGCTGGTCACCAGCGCGGTGCCCGGTGAGGGGAAGACGACCGTTGCCATCAACCTGGCCCGGGCCGCCGCGCTCTCCGGCCAGCGCGTGATCCTGATCGAGGCCGACCTGCGCAAGCCGTCGGTGGCCGAGCGGTTCGGGCTCGACCGTCGCGCGGGCGGCCTGACCTCGGCACTCGTCGGCGGAGTGCCGGTCCGCACGCTGCTCCAAGCGCCCGACGAGGACCTGGGCGACCTCCTCATGGTCCTCACGAGCGGCCCGCTTCCGCCCAACCCGTCCGAGATGCTCCAGAGCGAGCGGCTGCACGCCGTGCTCGACGAGCTCACGAGCCGCGCCGACCTCGTCGTGATCGACTCGCCGCCGCTCCTTCCCGTCGCCGACGCACGCATCCTGCTCGACCGCCCCGAGGTCGACGCGGCCGTCGTCGTCGCCCGGGCCTTCCACACAAAGCGCGACATCGCCCGTCGCGCCCGCGCGGTGCTGGACCAGCGCCGCGAAGCGTTCAATTCCTCGCGCCGAGAGCTGGAGATGAATCGTGCCGGCGCCGAGCAACGCCGTGCCGAAATCCAGCGCCGTCGCGCCGAGATCATGGAGCGCGAAGCCGAGAAGGGCCGCCTCACAGCGCAGCTCGCCCGGCTTGAGCAGAGCATCACCCTCGATCGTGAGCGGCACAGCATGCTCATGAACCGCCACCAGGAGCTGCTGGCAGAGGCAGAGTCGCTGGCCGCGGAGAAGGAGAGCATCGCGGGCGAGTCCGTTGACGCCGATCGCGAGCGGCAGCTCCAGGCGGAGCTGCAGGCTGCCCGCACGGCACTGCAGGAGACGCGACAGTCTCTTGAGGCCGTCGAGCGGCGCTACCAG
>CALLYK010000571.1 GCA_937858365.1 uncultured Isosphaeraceae bacterium
GGTTACCCATTTTGTGTTTAGCGGAAGTCGTTGTGAGAGAGCGAGATAAGGGCCCCAAAACGGGTTCGTTGTCTTTTTTTGCGGGGGGTTGGAAATCGCATCACAAAGACACAAAGTACACGAAGAAGAAAAGAGAAGAAATCTTTACTAAGACTTATTACAGGGTATTTGTTTCGGCGATTTTTTGTCCTGTTTTTATGTGTTCTTTGTGTCTTTTTGGAGCCATTTCCTTATCATGTGGGAAGGGAGGTCCACCAGATGGCCAGGTTGCACTTGCTGGGTACGGGCGCCGCGATGAGCGACCCTCATCGGACCACGACCATGCTCGCACTCACGGATGGGGGCTCGCTTGTCCTTGTGGATTGTGGCGGCGATGCCGTCCAGCGCCTTTTGCAGGCTGGTTGCGACTTGGAGCATCTCTCTGGCGTTGTTTTGACCCATGAACATCCGGACCATGTCGGCGGCTTTCCGCTCCTGGTGGAGAAGCTCTGGGTGGCGGGCCGGCGCCGGCCTTTGCCGATCGTGGGTCCGCGCGAGGCCCTCGACCAGGCCCAGCGCTCCTTCGCCGCGTTCAACACGTCGAGTTGGAAAGGACTCTTCACGCTCGCGCCTCAGCCGGTCGTGATGCGGGAAGGGGCCATGCTCTTCGCCGACGACGCCTTCACCATCACGTCGTCGCCGGGCGAGCATGACGGCGTGGCCGTGATCGCCTTACGGGTCCAGGCGCGGAACGGTGGCGGCGTGGCCGCTTATTCGTGCGATACGGCCCCTTCCGCGGTGGTCGCTCGTTTGGCGCGGCAGGCCGATGTGCTTTTCCACGAGGCGACCGGCCCCTACCCGGGTCATTCGACGGCCGCGCAAGCCGCCGAGATCGCGCGCGACGCGGCCGTTCGTCGCCTCGTGCTGGTCCATCTGCCGCCGAGCGCTTATCTGACCGACGCCATGCTTCAAGTGGCCTCGCGCACGTTTTCGCCGATCGAGCGTGGCGAGGAACTGGGGCGATACGACTTCTGAGGCCCTCATGTTCGACCGGCCCGAATTCGCCCATCCCGAACGTCTTGCCTGGTTGGCGGTCGTGGCCGTGTTGGCTTGCGTTTGGACGGCGATGCGCCGTCGCGCCGGTCGAGAACGGAGAAGCTACGGCTTGCCCGCTTCGAGTGATTGGTCTCGTCCCACGCTCTTCCTCGCGGGCCTGACCTGCCTTTTGATCGCGCTGGCGCAGCCGCGTTGGGGTTGGTCGAACGGCCAGCCGCCGACACCCGGTCACGACGTTGTCTTCGTGGTCGACGTCAGTCGGAGCATGGGGGCCGAGGACGTCCTTCCGAATCGCCTGGGACGCGCGGTCGAGGCGGCCCGCGCCGTGCTCGACCACTTGCGGGAACGCCCCGGACATCGCGCCGCCCTGGTGGTCTTCGCCGGTCGCGCCGCCTTGCGGTGTCCGTTGACGGAAGACCTGGACGCGGTGGCCGACGCGCTCGCGTCCCTGCGACCTGGTCAGGTCCATCCGGGCGGGACCGACTTCGCCCCGGCGCTCGAACTGGCCGCCGACGCCTTCGACGATGAACGACCCGACGAAGGCCGCTCGGTGATCGTCTTCAGCGACGGCGAGGACCACGAAGGGGCCTGGCGTCCGGGCCTGGCACTCATCCGGGAACGGGGCGCGGTCGTCCATGCGGTCGCCGTTGGTGATGATCAAGAGGCGATCGTCGTGCCGTCGTTGTCCGGTGGTCCCATGCGTCATCAAGGGGAAGTGGTGCTGAGCCGGCGACGCGACGAGGCCCTGCGCGCGATGGCCCTGGAATCGGGCGGCGTCTTTCTGCCTCTGGGCACGGCCGAGCCGAGCGGCTTGGGGGGACTCTATCGCGACCGGATCGCGCCGGTGACGCGCGCTCGTTCGCTGGGTCGCGGGCCGATGGAGAAGGGCGAGCGGTTCGGCGTCTTTCTCGGTCTGGGCGCGGCCTTGCTGGTCGCGTCCGAATGGCCCAACCGACGCTCGATCACGCGCCGACGGCCGACGACCAAGATCGTGTTGGCCTTGCTTCTGGCCACGATCGCGGCGGCGCCGATGAAGGAAGATACGCCGGGAGAGAAGGTCCGAGAGGGCCGCGCGGCGTACGCGCGCGGCGATTTCCATGCGGCCCTCGGGGCGTTTGACGAGGCGGCCCGCTTGGCGCCGACGTCTCCTTTGCCCCCCTTCAACGCTGCGGCGGCGCTGTATCGGCTGGGACGTTTCGAAGAGGCCCGAGGACGCTATGAAGACGCTTTGGGACGGGCCGATGAACGCATCCGACCGCTCATCGACTTCGCGCTCGGCAACACGGCGCTGGCGCTCCGCGACGTGACGGAGGCGATCGCTTGTTACGACCGCTGCCTGGCGGCGACGAAGGACGCGAACCTACGTCGCGACGCGGAGGCGAATCGAGCGTTCGCGCGGAAGCACCTGCCGCCCGTCGAGCAGCCCGAGGACCAGGAGGGGAAGAGCGAACCGGAGAAGGAAGGGAGCGAGCCCGACCGAGCGCCTGAAGGTCCGGACCCGCGACCAGGGCCTTCCAACAAAGCAGGCCCCAACGCGCAGCCGGAGAGGTCGCCGGCCGACCGCCAGGCCGCTTCGGCGAAAGGGCCCGAAGAGCAACTGAAAGAGGCCGTCGAACGCATCCGGCGCGGCAAGGGGCGCGAGGCCGAAGGGCCCACCGAACCGGCCGACCCGAACCGCAAGGACTGGTGACGACAAGAAGTGAATGGGGCTCGCGCGTGGGTCACTCAAGCCCACTGCTTGTCCAGCGAGTAGTTCAAGACCTTCACACGCCGCGCGGCCAAGGTCTCGCTCAACGCCTCCTTCAAGCGCGCGCGGGCCGCTTGGCCTTGCTCGGTCGTCAACGGCGTGAGTCCGGCGGCGCGGAGCGCTTTGGGACCGTCTTCTCCCGTGAATTCGGTGTCGTCGAGGAGGAAGACGAAGTCGAGACGGTCGAGGTCGAGTGCGTTCACCAAACGCACGGTGGCTTCGTGGTGGCGTTCGGCGTGCTCGGTCCCGCCCGCGCCCGTGAGCACCAGAACGCTCGCGGCCACACCAGCGCTCTTGCGACGCTCCACCATCGCGCGGAGGTCCCGTTCGTCCCAGGTCTTGCCGTAAAGGCCCTTGACGAACGGGTCGCCCGATTCGATGCCGAGCGCGATCCGCTTCAGACCATTGCGCTCGAACGTCCGCCAGTCGGCTTCGGTCGGGCCGGTTGGTGGGAAATCGTCCAGGAACGTGAGCGTCCCTTGCAACTGGTGGGGGCCTTCGTCGTCGGGGTCGGTGTGGCGGACCGGCCCTTCCGCCTGGCGGGGGAAGACGCGGTTGATCGCCTTCAGATAGGCCGCGACCAACGACGGCGGTTGAAGAAGGGCGTCGGCCCCGGCGAGAAAGGCCACGCGGCATTGCTCGAAACGCCGGCCCAGGAGAGTTCGGACGTCTTCGAGGTGCGCGATGAATTCCGCCTCGGTGCGTTCGGCGTGGTCGAACGCGTGGGCGCCCGCGAAGGCCCGGCCGTGCTTGTGGCCGAGTGTCGCTTGCACGACGACCGCTTGCTGGGCCTCGGGAGGCAAGAACGGCAGCGGGCCATAGGTGACCAGGTAACGCTCGCGATGTCGGAACCAGGCGGACGAGTCCCATTCACTGATCCGTTCCAACGTCGCGAGGAGTGTGTCGCGTCCCAAAGCGATGGCGGGCTTGGGCGGCTCGACGAATTGGAGGCGTCCGGCTTGGATTTCCTCGATCAGACCCAGAACATCGGCGCGGACCATCGCGTCCATGTCGTTGGCTTCGGCGAACGGGACGGCCCGCCGGCGCAAGACCAATTCCACTCCTTCGCGGACCCGGTCGATCCGGTCCATCTTGCCGTCGAGGCCCTTCAGGTAGTGGACGCCCTCGATGACCAGGCGCTGCCAGCGGCCTTCCAGGTCGAAATGGAAAAAGGGGGAATCGTCGTGATGGATCGAGAAGCCCCCCGGCTTGAAGCCGACGAACGTGGTCCGGCCGTCGTTTGAGCGCAAACCTAAACGGTGACGGTACATGGCGCCCGTGGCGATCAAGCAGGCGGCCTCGGATTGGTGGGCCATGTGGTGGGCTCCCGACGGTGCGAAACCGGCCTCTTCGTTTTTTTCAGGTTGGATTATACTACGCCCCGCGCGGGTTTGACCCGGGCAAGCCAAGCCGGCTCGGCACCAAGGAGGGGAATCGTGGCCAGCACCTCGGAGGCGAGATCCACCGACACCCCATCCTCGCGGGCCTTTCCCGGCTGGTTGGGCCACCCGCTGGTTGAGGCCCTCTGCATCGCCGCGCTGGCCTTGACGCTCCACCTCGTAGGCAACGGCCGGATCAGCCTCTTCGACCGCGACGAACCTCGCTACGCCCAGTGCGCCCGCGAGATGCGCCAGAGTGGGGACTGGCTGCGCCCCACGTTCAATGGTGAGCCCCGTTATCACAAGCCCGTCTTGATCTACTGGCTGATGCAAGCGGGCACCGCGATCGGCGGCGACAACCCGTTCGGCGCTCGACTCGTCTCGGCCTTGATGGGTGCGGCGACCGTCATGATCACATGGGGCCTGGGGCGGTCGATGCTCGGCCCCTTGGGCGGACGCCTCGCCGCCCTGATGCTCGCGTGCGCGCCGATCGCCGTAGCCGAGGCCAAAATGGCCACCACCGACGCCACCCTCGCCGCGTTCGTCGTGGGCGGACAAGCCTTGCTTTGGCGCCTCGCGAAGGGCCCTTCAAGGTCCGCGGCGCTCGGTTTCTGGGCCCTCATGGCGCTCGCCTTCTTGACCAAGGGGCCCGTGGGACCGGCCCTGGTCGCGTGCGCGGGCATCGTCTCGTGGTGGTGGGGCGGCCCGACCGCCTGCTGGCGCCGCTTGCATTGGCGCTGGGGCCTTCTTCTCTTTGTCGCCCTGGTCGCCCCCTGGTTCATCACGATTGGTTGGCTCTCGCGCGGCGAGTTCTTCCGGTTCGCCCTGGGCAGTCAACTGGTCGACCGCGTGGCGCGCGGGGTCGAGAACCACGGGGCCTTCCCCGGCTATTACCTCGTGACGATGCTCGGCTGCTTTCATCCGTGGTCGGCCTTGATGCCCGCGGCGATCCTGGCCGGTTGGAAGCAACGTCGCGAACGCCCCGAGCTGGGCTTCTTGCTGGGCTGGGTGGTCGGCCCTTGGGTCTTGCTCGAATGCGTGCAAACGAAACTGATCCACTATTACTTGCCCGCTTTGCCCGGCGCCGCTTTGCTCGTCTCTTGGCTGGTGGGCGAGGTCCTGGCCTCTGGCGTCTCGGTCCGACGTTGGCGCCTCGGGCGGTTGGCGATGGGTCTGCTCGGCGGCACGGCGCTGGCGGGGGCGGTCGGGATGGTGGCCCTCGCCTGGGTCTTCCCGGCGCCGATGCGTTGGCCCTTGCTCACCCTCGCGGCGCTCGTCTTCTGCGGCACGCTCTTCGCGATCGACCGCTTCCGCATGGCCGACACCCGCCGCGCCGTTTACGGCCTGGTGACGACCTGGTCGCTCGTCATGTTCTTGACGGGCGCGTGGTGCCTGCCCTCGGCCGAGCCCTTCCGCGTTTCGGGTACGGTCGCGGCCAAACTCCACGAGTGGTCCGACAAGGAGAGCGCCCGGCCGATCTTGGCCAATTTCCAGCAGCCGAGCGTTATTTATGCATATGGTGGGCCGATCGGGGTCATCAACTCGTATGAGGAACTTCTGGAGCGTTTGGAGAGCGGGAAACCGCTGGTCGCCGCCCTGCGCGACGTGGACCTGGACCGGATCGCCATGTTGCCCGAAATCTCGGTCTCGGTCCGCGAGACGATCCGCGGGTTCAACATCGACAAGGGAGTGAAAGAGAAGCTCGTGCTGGCCCGCTTGGACCTTCGGACCGCGTCAGCGCCGGCCCTGACCCGCCGCGACGGTGCCGGCACCGGCACCCTTGCGGGCGAGCAGATCGACGTAGAGTGAGTGAAGCTGGTCGGTCATCGTTTCTTGGCGGAACTGGTCCGCGAACCGGCGACGGCCCTCTCGCCCCATCGCATCGCGCAGGGCCGGGTCGGCGGCCAGACGCAAGACCGCGTCACGCAGGGCGGGAATGTCGCGAGGCGGGAGCAAACAGCCCGTCTCGGGGAGGCAGACCTCGCGGGCGCCGTCAACGTCGTAACTGATGACCGGCCGGCCCGTGATGAGGGCCTGCGGCAAGACCCGCGCCAGCCCTTCGCGCAAACTCGGATGGACGACGGCGTCCACGGCGTTGAGCAGCTCGGGGATCCGGCCGGGCGGCACCAGCCCCGTGAAATGGATCGCGTGGCGCACGCCCAGGCGGGTCGCCTCGGCCTCCAACGATTCCCGCAAAATGCCGCTGCCGATCCAGACGAACCGGACCTTCGGGTTCGCCTTCAGGATGGCCGGCGCGGCGGCCAGAATGTCGTCGTGCCCCTTGCGCTCGAAGAGACGGGCGACCGTGGCGAAGGCCACTTCATCATCCGCCAGGCCGATCTCGGCGCGCACCTCCGCTCGCGACCGGCCGGGGTTGAGAAACGCATCCACGTCCATGCCGCTGTAAACGGTCTGATAGAGGTCGGGCCGGCCGACCTTCTCGGCCAGCGCCTGCTCGGTCATCGCGTCGCAGACGCTGACGATCTTGTGGCAGCGCCTGGCGGCCCAACGCTCCAGGTGGACATACAGCCGGTTCTTCCACGGTTTCTCGGAGGGCCCGAAGGGCAAGCCGTGGATCGTGTGGACGACTGCCGGCACCCGCTCGTCCCAGGCGGCGGCCCGACCGAGAATGCCCGCCTTCGAGCTATGTGTGTGGACCACGTCGGGCCGCAAACGGCGAATCGAGGCGCGCAGATTCCGATAGGCCGACCAATCGACGGCCGGCTTGATCGCCCGAATCAGCTCGGGCATCAACTCGACCTTCAACCCGCGCTTCTCGGCGCGATCGAAGAGGTCTCCTTCGGGCCCCTCGGCGGGCCCCGTGATGAGGGTCACGTCCTCTTTGTGGCGATGGTGCAACCCATCCACCGACAAGAGCGTGTTCTCCTGGGCCCCACCGAGAATTAAGCGCGTGATGACATGAACAATTTTCATGAAGAAGCTGGTCGCACTCACTCAGGGAGATGGGGGCCGCGCGAAGCTGCCGCCTTGAAACTCGGGCGCGCTGGACGGGGCGGCGGGCCCGGTGGAGACCGGACTTGTCGCCACAGGGAGCGTGACCACCGGGGTCGATTCGGCACGGATCGGTTGGCCGTTCGAGTCCAGGAGCGCGAACGAGTCGAAGACCTCTCGGGCGATTTCGTGAGGGAACTGGTCTTTGGGGGCGGCGATCGCCACTTGGTAGAACTTCCGGCCGACCACGAAGATCCGCGCCTGATAAGTCCCCCCACCGGCGACCTTCGCCTCGGGGACCTCGACGATGATCTCTTTGCCGGGATGTCCCAACAGGCTGACGTCTTTCTGGTCGACAAGCTTGCCGCCGCCGCTTTTGAGGGTCCCTTCCACGGCCCCGGCCAGTCGATCCTGGGCGCTGACCGAGAAGGGGCCCATCGGGAACGTGGCCGGCAATTCGTTGGCGGTGACCATGTACTCGACCGGACCGACCTTCACCGAATAGGCCCGATACTCGATCGGTCCATACGGCCCGGCCGTCTTTTGGATGCCGATCGACGGCTTGCCGGGCAGCTTCACCGCGAAGCCGTCCCCCTTAGCGATGTGGTCGCGCAGCTTCGGCTGACAGCCGAGCGGCACGAGGACGAAGACGACAAGGGCGAAGCGGGTCCATGGGTTCATGACGACGACTCGGCTTCGTAACGAACGCGCACGAGGAAGAGTCCTTGCGGGGGCGCGGTGGGTCCGGCCTGGGTCCGGTCTTGCGCGGCCAGGACCTGGGCGACCTTCGCCTCGGGCCACTTGCCGATGCCGACCTTCACGAGCGTCCCCGTGATGGAACGCACCATGTTATACAGGAAGCCGTCGGCCTCGACATCCACCCACACGAAATCCCCCATCCGACTCACGCCGACATGGTGGATCGTACGCACGCTGCTCATCCGGTTGGGCCAGTTCGTCTCGAAGCTGCGGAAGTCGTGTCGGCCCAGAAGCGCGCGCGAGGCCCCGCGCATGGCGGTGACATCAAGGCGCTGAAAGACGTGCCAGGCGTGTCGGAGTTGAAACGGGTTGGCGATCGGCCCGTTGTCGATCACGTAGCGGTAGAGCTTGGCCCTGGCGTCGAGGGTGGCGTGGAAGGACTGAGGCACTTCCTGGGCGGAGAGCACGCGGACGTCGGCGGGGAGCAAGGCGTTGAGGGCCTTGACGAACGTGGCGGTCGAATGGGCGGAAGCGGTCAGAAAATGGACGACCTGACCCAACGCATGGACGCCCGCGTCGGTCCGGCCGCTCGCGGTCGCGTTGGGACACACGCCCGTCAGCTCTTGAAGGGCCGACTCCAAGACCTCCTGGACCGTCCGCAAAAAAGGCTGACGCTGCCAACCGTGGAAGTCGGTGCCGTCGTAAGAGATGATGAGCTTAATGTTGCGCATGTGTTGAAAATTGTAGGGCGAACGGGGAGGGGAGGCGAGGCGATCGCCGCCACCGCGTCCCAAGGGGCGCGGAGTGTCGTATAGGGATGTTATGCCTCATGACCGGCGCGAGCCTTACCTGAGATGGGCGACGGTCCATCAGCTTGCCTTGCGTGGGGTCGGATCGCGGTCTAAAATGTGTCAGTTGGCGGACGGCGGATTCGCCAGGACGATGCCGAAGGACTGGGCGCGCGAAGGGATGGCGACCTTCGCGGATTTGTCCGGCGGGAAGGACCCGCTCACCTTCCATTTCCGGGGCGATCGGACCGTAGTCCCGTCTAGCGGTCTTGCTCCCCCAACCGTCCGACCGCGACCGGCGAGGCCCTCACCACGTTCCCGTTTCGTGGCCTCGACGCGGTCCCCTCGACACGACGAAAGGACCTGGCATGGCTTCAGGTAAGGACGTCTCCGGCGGCTCGGGGGGCGGAGGCAAGCGCGGGGGCGGCCCCTCCACGTCGAGCACCGGCAGTTCCAAGAAGAACGCGTACTGCTCGTTCTGTCGCAAGAGCTACCGAGACGTCGGCCCGCTCGTCGAGGGGCCCGGCGACGTTTACATCTGCGGTGAGTGCATCGAACTCTGCCAGTCGATCCTCGACCAAGAACGCAGGCGGCGGGGCGTCCCCAAGACCCTCTTCACCGACATCCCCACCCCGCGCGAGATCAAGGAACAGCTCGACCAGTACGTCATCGGTCAGGACCGGGCCAAGAAGGTCCTCTCGGTGGCGGTCCACAACCACTACAAGCGCATCAGCCACGCCGCCAAGAACA
>CALLYK010000572.1 GCA_937858365.1 uncultured Isosphaeraceae bacterium
CTCGCCGAGGAACGCCTTCATGAGAATCTCGCCCGACATCGCCCGCGCGGTGCCCATGTCGAAGATGAACGGATTCACCTTGCCGGGCAGCGCGATCGCGAGCGGATTGGTGCCGAGCGCCTTCTTCGTCGCGCCGATCGGCACGACCGTCGGCGTGCTGCTCACCGCGTAGATCGCGCCGAGCCCCGCCCGCGCGATTCTCTCGAGGTAATAGGCCCCGCGGCCGACGGCATCGGCTATCGCATGTTCCACGGCGGGGCGCAGCTGAAGGTCCAGGTGCTCTCGCCCTGGTCGTCCATCGAGACCCATTCCCCTTGCATCTTCTTCAAGTCGCCCTCGACCTTCACGTCGTCGGCCGTAGCGGCGAAGGACCAACCGAGCGTGAGGCAGGCGAAAAGTGAAAGATAACGCGTCATCATGCTTCGACTCCCATTGTGAGTACTGGTAATGAACGTGGGAAGGCCGTCCGAGTCACCTGGACATGGACGGTCTTCATAGGTCTTACCTCGTTGTAGGCGGGCGTCGAGCATAACGACCGCGACGGCCCCTGACAGCCCTTTTCAGGAAGCATGAGCGCGCGAGCCAACGACGTCGTATGCGTCCGGTTCGTAAGGCCCCTTAGCCGTGAAGGTCTCGGCCTGACGCGATTTCCCCATGACCGATGCGCGATGGGCCAGGACCGAGCCGCCGATCACGGCGGCCAGCGCGGTGGTCCCCGTGCCGAACGCGATCACGAAGGCGACTCGTTCCGAGGACGACGAAGCGCTTCCGCCAGCGAACAGGAAACCCCAGAACGCGACCCAGATGGCGGTCGAGAAACACTTCCTGGCCATGGCCCGATCGGGGTCGGATTCGGGCGGGTCGCTCAAGGCGGACAAGACGGCCTTTTGTTGAGTCGTGCCTCGGTCTTCGGGGATGGGTTGGCCCAACTCCAAGGCCTTCATCCGTTCGGCATGGAGGAGTACCCGCTCGCGTCGATAATGGAGGAACCCCCCGATGATTGCCACGAGCCCGACCAGGCCCGCCATGCTGACAAGGACGAGAAGGACTTCCGCACCGTTACCACTCATGATCGCCCCCCCGAATACGACCCGCGCGCGCCGACGACGTCGTAAGCATCGGCATCGACGCCGGCCTTGTTGCCGTTCATCGGATACGAGTTCAATGGGACTTGGGTACGCTGACGAACACAAGCCAGGACCGTGGCGCAAATGATCGCCACGGCGCTCGTCCCAGCGGCGGCCGGCCAAGCGAAGGCCCCTGAGGAGCCCAAGAAACTGCCGACGAACGCGAGACTGAACGTGATTGCCGGCACTCCCGTCGCGATGGACGTGACCATCTCGGCCTGGACCTTGTGCGCGGGCGGGCCATCGGTCGGCAGCATCCCTTGATCAATCGCCCGCATGCGCTCGATATGTTTCAGTTCCCGATGCTTGCGGACCGCGAGGAACAAGCCGACAACCAGGCCGAACACGCTGAGGAAGACCACGATCCCCAGCCCAACGATCAGAAACGCCCCCGACGCGACTGGTTCGCCAGCCATGCTCAGACTCCGGTGAAAAAGGCCTCGTTCGAATGCAGTTCGTCAGCCTCGGCGGCCGACGACGTCGTAAAGGTCCGGGTCCATGGTGACCTTGGCCGCAGTGTCTTGGCTCGTCAGGACTTGCTGCGCGGGAGACGTGAAGAGGGCCCGAGCCAACCGCCCTCCCGAAACGACCGCGACAATGCCCACCACGAAGGCGGCCACCCAAGCCTCCTCATGTTGGCGCGATGACGTGAGATTGGTCAACCAGGCCGTGAGGAAGGCCGCGGCTGGTACACCCGCGCCGATCGACGAGCAGGTCAAGGCTCGCCAGGCGTGGCCGCCAGGGTCCGGGGCGATCCCCATCCGGATGGCTTCCATCCGTTCCCGATGGGTCATCTCGCGGCTTCGGCGCAAGTGCTTGATCGTCAACACAGTGCCGACGATCAAGGCCGGCAGCATGATGCCCGCCAAAGGTACGACTGTTCCCGCCATGTCTGCCCTTTCGTGAGTCCCAGGGCGAGTCCCACTCCTGCGCCCTTCGTTGGTACGATGCCGTTTCTCTTGCTTCGAGTCCACCCTCTCCTCGTCGGAGTTCGCCGCCATGCCGCGTGATCACCTTCTCGCGATCGATCAGGGGACCACCAGCACGCGGGCCGTCGTGTTCGACGCCCAACTGTGTCCCAAGGGCCAGGGACAAGTGGAGGTCCCCCCGTCCTACCCCAATCCTGGCTGGGTCGAACACGAGCCGATTGCCCTTCTCGGTTCCACGGCCGCCACGGTGTCCGCCGCGTTGGTCGATGCGGGAATCGGGGCCGACCGACTGGCCGCGATTGGTTTGACGAACCAGCGCGAGACCACGGTCGTTTGGGATAGGGCGTCCGGCAAGGCCATTCACCCGGCGATCGTCTGGCAGGACCGGCGGACCGCCCCCTTCTGTGAACGCAACCGCGACCGCAGGAACTGGCTGGCTGATCGCACCGGCTTAGTGCTCGACCCGTACTTCTCGGCCACCAAGATCGCGTGGATACTGGACCAGGTCCCCGAGGCCCGCCGCCGCGCCGAGGCAGGCGAGTTGGCGGCTGGGACCGTCGAATGCTGGCTTGTTCACCACTTGACCGGTGGTCGGACGCATGTCACGGACGCCACGAATGCCTCCCGGACCTTGCTGATGGACCTCCGCCGCCTGGAGTGGGCGAGCGACCTATGCGAGTTCTTCGGAGTGCCGGCCGGAATATTGCCCGCGATCCGTCCCAGCGCCGGTTTTCTCGGCGAGACATTTGGCCTGGACTACCTCCCTGACGGCTTACCGATCACCGGGGCGGCCGGCGACCAACAGGCGTCTCTCGTCGGCCAGGGTTGCCTCGTCCCCGGTCAGGCCAAATGCACTTACGGGACCGGGGCCTTCCTTCTCGCGCACACCGGAGAGGTGCCTGTGCCTTCGCGAACGGGCCTTCTCACGACCCTGGCGGCGACACTCGGCGATGGCCCGCCGCAATACGCCTTGGAAGGGAGTGTCTTCATTGCAGGGGCTGCCGTGCAGTGGTTCCGCGACGGTTTGAAGGCCATCGGCGCCGCCTCCGAGATCGACCTCCTGGCCCAACAAGGGGCCGGAGATTCGGGCGTGATCTTCGTCCCCGCCTTGTCCGGCCTAGGGACCCCGCATTGGGAGCCGAGGGCCCGGGGGACCATCTTTGGCCTCACGCGCGCCACCAGCGTCGCCGACCTGGCGCGGGCCACGATCGAAGGGGTGGGCTTCCAGGTCGCCGACTTGATCGACGCCATCAACACGGATTCGCCGGTGAAACTTCAGGAACTTCGCGTCGACGGCGGCATGGCCCGCTCGGACCCGTTCCTTCAATTCCAGGCCGACCTCCTCGGCCTCCCCTTGCGGCGCAGTCCCCAAACCGAATCGACGGCCCTCGGGGCCGCCTTGCTCGCCGGCCTGGGCGCCGGCGTTTGGCCGAACCCCGAGGCAGCCGCCGACCTTCTCCGTGCGGGGGCACAGGTCTTCACTCCCCGCCAGGACGACGCCTGGCGAACGCGTGCGATGGCACGTTGGCGCGAGGCCGTGGCCACCGTGGTGGAGCACTACGGCCGGGTCGGACTCGGCGAGTGAACCAATGCGGGGTTTGACGACATTGGGGGCCGTCCGCGTAAACTACACCTGAACCACGCGACATCCTACGACGGTACGGCAATTGATGAGGACCTTCATGCGTTTACAAATCATCGCCACGACCATTTTGCCGGTCGTGTTGACGGGGCTGGTCGCCAAGGCCCAGGAGTCGGCCATTCCACCCGCCTTGAGAACGGAAGTTGCGTTTCCGAACCTCAAGTTCAACCGGCCGGTCGCGATGGCCTTTCCCATTGACGGTTCGGATCGCCTCTTCGTCGTCGAACAGCACGAGGCCAAAATCTGGTCGTTTGCCAACCAACCCGAGACCGGCGAGAAGACCCTCTTCCTGCAACTGCCCGACCCGATCAGCAAGGACAACGAGGAAGGGCTGCTCGGCATGGCCTTCCACCCCAAATACAAGGAAAACGGTCAGTTCTTCGTTTACTACTCGGCCGACGACAGCAAGAACAACGGCCCGAACCGCCGGTCGGTCGTTTCCCGCTTCACGGTCTCGAAAAATGACCCGCTCAAGGCCGACCCAGGGAGCGAGAAGCGAATCTGGATCGGGCCCAACGACCCATTCGGCAACCACAACGGCGGGTGCATCGACTTCGGCCCCGACGGCTTCCTTTACATCTCGTTGGGAGACAGCGGCGCGGCCGACGACCCGTTGACCACCGGCCAAAACCCCAAAGACTTCTTCGGCTCGATCCTCCGTATCGACGTGGACGAGACCGAGGGCGACAAGGCCTACGGCATCCCTGAAGACAATCCAGCACGCCGCGAGAAAAAGTACGCGCACTGGGCCCCCGAGGTCTATTGCATCGGCCTGCGCAACGTCTGGAAGTTCACGTTCGACCGGGCCACCGGGGACCTCTGGGCGGGCGACGTCGGGCAGAATAAGTGGGAGATGGTCCACCTCATCAAGAACGGCGGCAACTACGGCTGGAGCGTGAAGGAAGCGTCCCACGACTTCAAACTGAGGCAGAAGGTCGACCCAGCCGCGCCAATCTCACCACCGATCGTGGAATATCCGCACGCGCCCAATCTCGACAGTTGCGGCCGTCTCGACGACGGCAAGAGCATCACGGGTGGGTATGTTTATCGCGGCAAGAAATTGCCGGAACTGACGGGTCTTTATGTCTATGGTGATTTCGAGACAGGTCGCGTTTGGGGCCTGCGCCATCAAGAGGGGCGGCTGGTCGCGAACGGCGAGATCATCGACCTGAAGGCCAAGGGGCAGCCCAAATTGAACATCGCGGCCTTCGGCGAGGACGCGGCGGGTGAGGTGTACGTCTTGGCCTTCGACGGCCGTGTCCATCGCTTTGTGCCTCGGACCCCATGAACAAGCTCGCGGACCGCGGAGGGACCGATCATGGGCCTCTTCGATGACCTCGACGACGACGCGCCGCCGCCGATGAACGTGGTCCGATCGTACCTCGCCTTGGCGATCCAGATCGGCGCGCCGGCCTACAATCAGGGTGACCAACGCGGTTGCTATGAAGTCTACGCATGTGTCGCCCGTTATCTCCTCAAGACCATCCGAGGCGATGGGGCCGGGGCCGCGACCCAGGTCCTGGCCGAGGCCCTCGAAAGGGCCGCCCTTGAAGTCGACGTGAACGAACAGGCGTGGATCATGCGCCGGGCCTTTGACAAACTCTTGAACACGACCGAAGACAATTGATCACGACGACCCTTGAAAGCGAGCGGGGCCCCACATGAGCATGCGCGGCACACTTCTGGTCCTTCTGGCACTTGCGGGCGGTTACCCCTCCTATGGCCAACAGGATCGAGACACCAAGGTCCGCAACGACAAGAAGGCGTTCCAGGGGAAGGACGATTGGATCTACAACGACCTTGAGACCGCCATCCGCGTCGCCAAGGCGGCGAACAAGCCGCTGATGGTCGTCTTTCGCTGCATCCCTTGCGAAGCCTGCCAGGAGTTCGACGATGACGTCGCGCGCCGCGACGCGATCATCCGCGACTTGCTCGATGAATACGTTTGCGTCCGGATCGTCCAAGCGAACACGATCGACCTCACGCGCTTTCAATATGATTTCGACCAGTCGTTCGCCATCATTTTGATGAACGCCGACAACACGATCTACGGGCGGTTCGGCACGCGCTCGCATCGCCCCGAGTACGAGGACATCTCGTTGGAGGGCCTACGAGCCGCCTTGAAGGCGGGTCTGACCATCCATCGCGACCTCGATCGCGTCCGGCCCGCGCTCGCGGGCAAGCAGGTGACTCCCGGTCGATACAAGACCCCGATCGAGTACCCCAGCCTCGCCGAACGCTATGGTCCGAAGCTCGACTATGATGGGCAAGTCGCTCGGAGTTGCGTCCACTGCCACCAGGTCCGCGAGGCCGAGCGTCGTGTCGATCGAGACGCCGGCCGGCCCTTGCCCGATGTCGCCCTCTTCCCCTATCCCGACCCCGATGTCCTGGGCCTGAAGCTCGACCCCACCGCGATGGCGAAGGTCCGGAAGGTGGCGCCTGGCAGCATCGCCGAGCGCGCCGGCCTGCGCGCCGGCGACGAAATCACCACGCTGGCGGGTCAGCCCTTAATCGCGATCGCCGACTTGCAGTGGGTCCTTCACAACACACCCGCGACCGCCGAACTCGATGTCGAACTCGTCGCGCAAGGGGCCAAGCGCCGGGCGACGCTCGTCCTTGACGAAGGCTGGAGGCGCGGCGACATTTCCTGGCGGCCCACCAGTTGGGACCTCCGGCGCATGTCCTTGGGAGGCATGAGGCTCGACGACCTGACGGACGAGGAACGGGCCGAGAGGAAACTCGGCAAGGAAGTGATGGCCTTGAAGGTCCGCCACGTCGGTCAGTTCGGTGAGCACCAAGGGGCCAAGAACGCGGGCGTCTTGAAAGACGACGTCATCATTTCCTTCGACGGCCTCTCGACTCGTCTCACCGAGTCGGACATCTTCGCCCACGCGACCCAGAAGAAGGCGCCCGGCGACCAGGTGACGATCACGGTCGTTCGCGGCGATGAGCGGAAGACGATGCGATTCGCTTTGAAGTGAGGAAGGCCCTCGTCATCGTTCCAGGAAGATCACGAGTTCCTCTTTCTCGCCGTGAAAACTCACGACATGGGGCGTGGCGACACCCTTGACCACCCAGCCTTCACGGGCGAAATGGTTGAGGGCGTCTTCCAAACGGGCGAGGTCGAACTTCCCCTCGAAATACCGGTCCCGCGGCGTGAGCACTTTGTACTGCTTGGCCGTCCTCGTCGAATCGACCGTCGCCACGCCTTGGACATGGGGGTCGAAGGTCGCGGGCGACTCGTCGTGCGGATGGGATTGCTCGGTCGACGGGGCCGACGCCCACGCGGCGTCGTCCAGCCCCTCGACCACGATCTCGTCCCCTTGCGGTTGTCTTGGGGCTGGGGTGGTCGCTGTTGAAGCCGCTGTCGCCGTGGCCGTGGCCGCCGCCGCGGGCTTTGCCTCGGGAGCGGTCACCTGAAACCCAGCGCCGCACTTCGGGCACTTGATCCGGCTCCCCACGAACTTGTCGGGGATCTTTCCGCGTTCATGGCACGACGGACAGGTGATGGTTGGCATGAGCGGCCCCTTGATCGAGCGTCCGAGCGCCTTTCCCGACCCCTCGGAAAAAAGTCACCGGACCCCTGGGACGGGTAGGCCCTTCAAGTCACAACCTAACGCGCCTCGAAGCGCGATCCCAGCGGGCAGTGGTCATCGCGCCCCATTCTCTTGCCCATGTAGAAGGGCCTTCGCTTCCACCCAGACCTTCTGGACCTGCCTCAAGTGCCTCATGTGGTCGTCCGGGCCCGCCCCTTGGAAGCCGAGCACCTCGAATCGGCCCTTGCGGACGCGACGGGTCGGTCCCCAATCCAGGCCCCAGTCGATCGCTTCGGATACGGGTGACGCCTTGGTTCGGATGATCAGGTCGTCGGCCGTTTCCGTCGTGCTCGCGTAGCCTTCGGGCACTTGCGAGGAATGCGTCAGAAGGAAGGTCTTCTTCCCGTCCGCGGCGAGGTCCGCGTACCGATGGAAAGGGGCCATCAGGGTCGGATCGACTCGATGGTCGTCCGGGTCCCCTTGGTAGCCGCAATAGAGCGAATCGGCCATGATGATCGCATCGATCCGCTGAACGTGGTCGGGGACCTTCAAGATCTCGCGAAGGCCGCCGAAACCAGCGCTGAAAGTGCTGATGACCAGTCGGCCCACCCTCGGGTCCCGGACAAGGCCATTCGCTTTCAAGGCGCTCATCGCCTTGTCCATCAGATTGGTGAGCAGCCTCGGGTCTTTGAAGGGGGCGGAGTAAACGCTGGATAGGCCGTTGCGATTGAACTCGATGAGGACGCCGGGCCAAGCCGCGCCAACGAACGCCGGTTCGACGACCGACGCGGCGCCGTGCAGATGCACGAGCAGATCAATTGCTTTGCCATCAGCAGCGTGAAAGGCGGGAGGCACGAACAGGGTCGCGCCGTCGAGGTCGATCCGTCGGCCCTTCGGGTCGTCCTGGACCGTGTGCAAAAGCAGGAGTGCGAACGAGCTCAAGATCATGAGAAGGGCCCCTGGTCTGCGCGTGGGTCGGCCATTATTCGTACCTTGAGAGAAGGGCCCTTGGAAAGGCGCTGTCGATGTCTTGCCGCGTGCTGGTTCGATAGAATCGTCAGAGCGGCCCCCGCAGTGGCGGGCCCCTTCTGCTTCCCGTTGGCGGACCGCCATGTACGTCTCAGCTCGATGCGCGAGCTTGATGCTCGCCTTCCTCGTCTGTGTGTCTTCTTCGTCACTCGGCCAGACGGCGATGCGCCCGTTTCCGCTCGACTGGTCCCAACCGTGCGACCCCGCGCTCGACCTTTCCAGGTACCTACGCGCACCGGCCGGAGGCGACGGCTTCATCCGCTTGGAGGGCCCGCGCTTGGTGCGTCCTGATGGTTCGCGCTTTCGGATTTGGGGCGTGAACCTCTGCGGGCCGGATTGCTTCCCCACGCGCGAAGGTGCCGATCGCCTCGCCGAAGACCTCGCCCACTTCGGTTTCAACGCGGTCCGCTTCCACCACATGGACTCGACTTGGGGCCGCCTTTTCGATCGAGCGTTCAACGACACCAGGCACCTCGACCCGGAAGCGCTCGACCGTTTCGATTACCTCGTTTTCTCCCTGAAACGACGCGGCATTCACGCGAACATCAACCTCAACGTGGGACGCCGGTACAAACCGGGCGACAACGTGCGCGACGCCGAAAAACTGGGCTACGGCAAAGGCGCGACGTTCTTCAGTCCGCGACTCATCGAACTTCAACACGAATTTGCGAAACAAATTTTAACGCACCGCAATCCTTACACAGAAAACGAATACCGCTTTGAGCCGGCCGTCATCACGGTGGAACTTATCAACGAAAACTCGCTCTTGGAGGCTTGGGTTGGCTGGCGTCTCGTCGGCAGCGACGAAGCCAAAGGGGGCGACACATGGCGCCCTTTGCCGACGTCGTACGCCGACGAACTCACGGGACTGTATCAAGACTGGTTGAAGAGGGACAAGACCGCCGAGCAACTCGCCGAGCTTCGCGCCGAGGCCGGCGTCGGTGGCGACGAGCGCCTGCCGAGACTTCGCCCGGACCAATTCGCGAAGGCGTCGCGCGCCCGCTTCCAGACCGAGGCCCGTTTTTACGCGAACCTGGAGCGCACCTTCTTCGAGGACATGAGGCGGCTCCTCAAGGAGGACCTCGGTGTGAAGTCGTTGGTCGTGGGCACGGCCGACCACAACGACGGGGTCAGCGGCTATCCCCACATCGCGGCCAACCTCACCCTCGACTTCATCGACGGCCACGGCTACTGGGAACACCCAAGCCTGGAGGGCAAGACCTGGATCAAGAACACGCCCATGGTCAACGACCCGCTCGACTCGACCTTCACCCAGTTCGCGCGCACGCCGGTCGTCGGCAGGCCCTTCACGATCTCGGAAATCAACCATCCGTTCCCACATGAATACGCGTGCGAAGGGTTCCCCATCCTGACCGCTTACGCGCTCTTTCATGATTGGGATGGCATTTACTGGTTCACCTGGGGACGTGGCCGCGAGGCCGACCCCGATCAAGGCGTCCAGAAGAACGGCTGGTTCGACCTCAGCGTCGACCCCGTGAAACTGGCCAACCTTCGGGCCCTCGGTCGCCTTTGGCACCGAAAGGACGTCCAGCCGACAGGGTCGCTCGTCGTGCGCTCGTATGACCAAGAGGCGCTCATCGAGTCCCTGCGCATGGACAGGAACGCGGAGAGGCCCTTCTTCACGCCTGGCTTCGCCCGTTCGACCCCCCTTCAGTTCGGGACCCGGTTCGCCCTCGACGGCCGACCTCGCTCCGTCTATCCGCCGCCGGCGCCTTTGGGCCGGATCGTGAGCGACACAGGGGAGTTGTCCTGGGTGGGGGCCGACCGTCAGCGCGGGCTCGTCGTCCTCCAAACGGACCGCGCCGAGGCCCTTGTCGGCTTCGTGAAGGACGCGGTCCGAACGACCGCGCATCTCGCCCCGCAACTCGAAAGCGGTTTCTGCTGCCTCATGTTGACAAGTCTGGACGATCGGCCGATCGCCGGCTCATCGAAGCTCCTCCTCACGGCCTCGGCGAAGGCCACGAACACGGGGTTTCGCTGGGAGGAAGACCACCAAACTGTGGCCGAATGGGGCAGGGGGCCCACGTTGGTTGAGCCGGTCCGAGGCGTCCTCAAGCTGAAGGCCCCAACCGCGACGGCCGTCCGCGTTCGGCCGTTGAGCTCGGGCGGTTGGTCAACCACTGCCGACCTTTCCCTGAAGAAGGGGGCCGATGGTTGGGAATTGCCCCTCGGCGAGCCGGTCGCCCTGGAGTACCTGATCGAAATCGCGCGAGGGACTGAAGCGTCGCCCTGTCCGTGATTAACGATTTTTATTTCGCTTCTAAAAATTCATAAAACAAGAATGGCTTACTTCGGGTCTAGAACCGAGACGGCTGGGCCCTTGCGCCCGAGAAAAGAACAACGGACCCGTTTTTTCGTCGAAAGGCACGTTGTCTCAGGAGGTTGGGACGACTCGAAAATGGTCGACACGACCCTGGCGGCACCTCTCGCGCGGCCCCCAGATTGGGGGTCGGCTGGGTTGCGCGAGGCACCCGGTCCTGACTTGATCCTGAACGCTTGGGGTGTCAAATCAAAGGCCGAGGGCCTTCACTGGCCAATGATCGCCGCGATGCTTCTCTTGGGCCCGGTGGAAGGCCCGTTCCCTTTCCAGCCTCGTTTGCTCGTAGAGGTCGAGGTAAAGCTGCTCCTCCACGGGCGTGAACTCGTGACCACGTCGGCCCTTGACGATCTTGGCCGTGGCGAACATCTGGTCGAGCGGGAAGCCTGGGGCGACTTTGCCGTACAAGACTGCCGCGAACGAGGGCACATGCTTGGGCAAGAGCGGGCCAGCCGGCAGGATGTTGCACATCACTCCCGCCACGGTCCCCGTGTTCAGCATGCTCCCTAGCCCCGTCCGCGTGTGGTCGCCGATGAAGCATCCGACCTTTGCCATGCCGGTCGCCACCGGGTCGCCTTGAAGGGGCACTTGCACCTCGCCGTAGTCGTTGCGCAAGTCGCTGTTGGACGTGATCGCGCCCAAGTTCACCCATTCGCCGATGTAGGCGTGACCCAGGAACCCCTCGTGGTACTTGTTCGAGCAACCGTGGATGATCGACGCTTCCACTTCGCCGCCGACGCGGCAGGTGGGGCCGATCGTCACGCCGCCTCGGATGTTGGCCCGGAAAAGGTGTGTGTCGCGGCCGATGATGCAGGGGCCTTCCACCCGAGTGAAGGGTTGGACCCAAACCCCCGCTTCAATCGTGATCGGCCCGCTGGTCGTGTCGAAGACCGTGTAGGGGTCGATCCGGGCGGAGTCGTGGACGCAAAGACGGTCGGCCGGGCCCACGATTGAAGCCGTGGCTAGGTGACGATTGGTGAATCCTCGGAGATTGTTGATCCTGAAGTCGGCCGCGATGTAGTCGTTGTTCCGGGCCACCAGGTCCCAAGGCCGGTTGATCCATTCGCCCCCCAACTCGTGACAAGGGAGGCGCTGCATCTGGTCGTCGAACCAGTCGTCCACGTTTTGAGGGGTGAGTTCCCCGGCCGATTCCGGGCCGACATGGGCGCAGGCGGGCAGGCCGTCGCAGAGGCCGACCCAACCGGGACCGTCGGCGGGCCTTACCATCGGTTCAGCGGGCACCCATCGGGCCTTAGCCACCAAGGCGGGCCCGCGCGTGAGCCAGTGCGCGTCGTTCACGGCCGTCTTGGGGTCGCGCTCGCGCTGGATCGCGGCCAGGAAGGGACGCACGATCGCTCCACGCCGGGCCGGGCCGGGCCCGACGTTCAAGGCCCGCGCCAGCCGACCCCCCAAGGTCAAGGCGCCGAGCCTTAAGTCGTAGGCCGTGCGGGTCAACGTGAGTGGTTCCAAACCGGCGACCGCGTGGTCTTCCACCAGGCAAAGGCGCATGAGGAACTCCTTCGCGACTCGTCCCCAGAAGACAGGTCCGACTCGACAAAGTCGGCAAAGGGGGCGAAATGGTACGGTCTGACCCGAGTCCAAGCGACATGACAATCAAGGCCGCAGGTCGGGTCGTATCCTACAAGCCTGGTACACGCGCACCAACCCAATCGGGACGATGATGTCGATAATCAACATGTGGTCTGAGGTTCGATAGCACGCGTCCCTTTCAGCGAACATCAAGGAACCGGAGGTCGTCGGTGACCAAATCGAGGACGGCGACGGTCCAGTTGGCGGCGCGATGAAGGGCCCCCGGGTTGATGGACCGGGGCGTCCCCTCGCCGTCGTGGGGGACGTGGGTGTGGCCGAACAGGAAGTAGTCGGGGACGGTGGCCAGGAGGCGACGCGCTTCGCGGGCGGAGTCGCCGTGAGTGATCGCGATCCGTTTCCCGGCCAGCGTGATCTCCCCCCCGCGGCCCAGGAAAAAACCGCCCGTATCGGCGATGGTGCAACGCAAGCCCGGCTCGTCGTAATCGTTGTTGCCCAGGACAAAATAACAGGGCAAGAGCGAGCACTCATGGACGATGTCCGGGCGGGTGAGGTCGCCGCAGTGGACGAGGGCCTCGACCCCCTGGGCCATCAAGAGGGCCACCGCCCGCGTGGTCCGCTCCCTCTGATCGTGGGTGTCGGAGAGGATGCCGATTCTCATCAAAGTCCCTCACTTCCGGAATCATGGCGCGAAAACGCTGGCCCAATCGCCCCTCGCGAGTTATATTCTATGTAGAGGGACTGCGCGATTCGCCTCAGGTCCGCCGATCAGGCGGCAAAAGGTGGGGGTCGCGTGGACTTCGACGCCCGCCCCTCGCGTGGGGCGGGTGGGGGACCGGACGCGAGGAAACGTCCGGTCTCGGGAAGAGTATCCCCCGATCGGGCCGTGAGGCATCGGTCCTCTTCCCTGGTTCATCCCGCGTCGCGCGGGGAGGTGTTCCGTGGCCGCCGCCACCAAAGTTCGTCGTCCTCGACAGGCCAATCCAACCAAGCATGCCGCCGAGGTCGTCCCAGTTCGTCCCCATGTCGAAGCCCCCGATCTGGGGGAGTTTTCTTCCGCTCGCGAGGCCCCCGAGACACACTTCCGGCGCCACGCGGAGGCCCCCGACGCGGGGGCGGGTCGTTCGACCCGTTCTGAGACGGAACCGTCTCAAGGCCGCTGCCGGAGCTGAGCGGTCGGGCCAGGTCTTCAACTGGTAGGCCCCACCGCCCCGTTCCTGGAACCCGGTTGGGTTCGTCAAGTGAAGCACACTCTCAAGCGAGTGCGCGATGATGACGCGACCGGGACCGTCTCGGCAACGGAACTGCCCAGGCCCCTCGTCCTTGACGAGGGGCCTTTTGATTTGTCGATTTCATTCGATCGACATGACGGGGATTGTCTGGATGTTTTGATGTTATTGACCCCTGAGTTGGGACGGGCGGCGCCGCCGGGACCTTGACCTTCCGGCTCTCTCGGCGTGTATCATCAGCCGCGTACCGGACCGTCTACGCGGTGTTTCGCCGAGTGGGATTGGTCCCTTCCGGCCGATCGAGGCCTCGTCGCGATGAGCACCAGTGGCAGTTCGGAGTCGGCGCGACGTCGCTTGGCGGGCGCCGGCAAAGTGCTGGTCGTCACCAGCGTGATGTTCACGTTCATCTCGTACTGGCGGGCCGCGGCCATCGTGCTCTGCGACCTGGCCAGCACGGCCTATTACATTGGCGGCATCGTTGAGTCCCAGATCGGCAAGGCCGCCCCCTGGTTCATCCTGGGCGTGATGGTCTTCAGCTACTGCGTCCGCAGCGTGTACATCGAAAGCTGTTCGATGTTCGTTCGTGGTGGTGTGTACAAGATCGTCAAGGAGGCCTTGGGAAATTGGCCGGCGCGCTTGGCCGTCTCGGCCTTGCTCTTTGACTATGTCCTGACCGGCCCGATCAGCGCGACCTCGGCCGGACAGTACCTCGTCGGCTTGCTCAACGACTTTCTTGGGTTGGGCAAGGAAAGCACGCTGATGGCCTATCAGAACCAACTCTCGGCCCTATTTGCGATCGGAGTGACGACTTACTTCTGGCGCGTCAACCTGCGAGGCATCCACGAGTCGAGCACTCAGGCCCTTCGTATCATGGGGGCCACAACGATTATGGGCTTGATCATGATCGTCTGGTGCTTGATCACACTCGCGGTGCGGCCCGAGACGCGCCATCTGCCGCCGACGACCCCCGACCTATCCAAGAAGGTCGACGCCGCGGGGTCGCCCATTCCGGACCCGTTTGGCAAGCAGGTCGACCCGCTCGGCTTCCTCGGCGAAACGGCCGTGGGCGAGGCCATGCGGCCCGAGCGGATCAACGGTCACTGGTGGGGCCTTTTGGGGGCCTTCGGCATCGCTGTTGCCTTCGGACACTCGATCCTGGCGATGAGCGGCGAGGAGACCTTGGCGCAAGTTTATCGTGAGGTAGAGAGTCCGAAGTTAAGGAACTTCCAGCGGGCCGCGTTTCTCGTCTTCGTTTACAGCCTCCTCCTGACCTCGCTGGTCAGCTTCTTCGCCGTGATGATCATCCCCGACGACGTTCGGATGAGCCAATATGGCGGTAACTTGATCGGCGGCCTGGCGATGAACGTGGTGGGTCCGCGCTGGGCCCGTCTGGCCCTGAACGCGCTGGTCGTCGGCGTGGGTTCTCTGATCCTCTCGGGGGCCGTGAACACGGCCATCATCGGCTCCAACGGCGTGCTCAATCGAGTCAGCGAGGACGGGGTCCTCCCCAATTGGTTCCTCAAACCGCACCCGAAGTACGGGACGACCTCAAGGCTGATCAACCTGGTCTGCGCATTGCAAATCGTGACGATCCTGGGGAGCCGCGGCAATGTCCTCACACTGGGCGAGGCTTACGCCTTCGGCGTCGTCTGGAGCTTTGTCTTCATGACGGGTTCGATGCTCGTACTACGGTTCAAGCGGAAGGAGCCGCGCGAGTACGAGGTGCCACTGAACCTGACGGTCCGTGGCTACGAGGTTCCCCTGGGCATCGGCCTCGTCTTCGTGGTGTTGGCGGCTTGCGCCTTGTCGAACCTGATGACCAAGGAAGTGGCCACCATAACGGGCGTGGGCTTCACGGTCGTGCTCTTCGGCGTCTTCTGGTTCACGGAACACGCCCGGCGGCGGCGCCTCGGACCGCACGGGCCCGACCGTCACGAGCACGTCGAGCAGTTCAACCAAGAGCAGTCAGACCAAGTCAGTGTGCAGGCGCTGGGCTTGACTCAGCCCTACCGCAAACTCGTCGCGATCCGCTCCCCCTTTAACCTGGCGATGCTGGAAACATGCCTGCGCGAGACCGACCCTGAGACGACTGACGTGGTCGTGATGACGGCCGGCCTTGTACCGCCCGCGAGCGGCGACTTCACGCCGGTGATCACCGACGAGGAGCGAGCGCTGCTGACGGCCGTGGTCAACCTGGCTGAACACGAAGGCAAGCCGGTCAAGACGATGGTCGTCCCCACAAACGAGCCCTTCTTCGCCATGGCCCAAACGGCGAAGGTGATCGGCGCGCAAGAGCTGTTCATGGGGGCGTCGAACAAATTCAGCCCTGACGACCAGCTTGATCAGGTCGCTCTGTACTGGATGAACGTGTGCAAAGGTGACCCGACGCCGATGACGCTCCGCGTTCTGGGTCGGGGGCGCGACGTGCGCTTGGACATTGCCGGCGGCAGCCAGGTCCCGCGTCCCGGTCAGGTCCCGGCGGAGGCGGCCCGGATGCTTGCCGAACTGCGGACAAGCTGGCACGGCGTCGAGCGCCTTCTCTTGGCCTACGACGGCAGTCCGCTCTCGGCCGACTTTCTGGACACCGTGCTCAGTTTCCTCGACCCGGCCGTCCACGTGACGCTCATCGACGTCGTGGAGGACAACAACCGCGACGGCGATGTGGATGAGGAGGAACGCCACGTCCGCGAGGTCGTGCGTCGAGGCGTCGCGCGTGCTCGCGAACTCGGGCGCGACGTCGCCCACGTCGAGGCCCGCGGTCACGCCGGCGAGGAGATTGTCAAGACGGCCGTCGCAGGCAAGTTCGACGCCGTCTTCATGAGCCTGCGCGGCGTCTATCGCCGAGGGGACACCACCGCCCTGGCGACCAACACGCGCTATGTGCTGGAACACGCTCCCTGCCGCGTGATCCTTGGGTTCGCGCCCAAGTCGATCCCCGCGAGCGCCCCAGAGACCGACGCGGCGAGCCCACCCTGAAACCGTGGATTTTTCAAGTTTCCAGCCGAGTCCGCGTCGCGACTTGCTTCAGGAGTTGGAGTGGGTGGAATCGAAGAACAAGGCATCCGTCACGCCTGGCCCGTCCCACGGTCATGTCGGCATGTTCACGCGCATGCGAGAGGCGACCGGCACGGTCTATGGCGACATCGGCACGTCGGTCCTCTACACGATCATGGAGATGACTCGGGAGACGATCAAGTTGCGCCATCATGTCGAGGACGAACAGGAATTCGCCGCTTTGATGGAAAAGGGCGGCGACCTGATTACGCGGCAAGAGGCGCTGGGCTCGCTCAGCTTGGTCTTCTGGGCCCTCATCTTCCTGACGATCAAGTACGACGTGTTCATCATGCGGGCCGACAACCGAGGAGAAGGGGGCACGTTCGCGCTCTGGGCCCTGCTCAAGGGGCATACAGGTAAGGTCCTGGGTCTGGGTGTTCTCTCCTACTTGGTTGTGTCGGCGGCGGGCCTTCTCGCGGCCGATGGGGTGATCACGCCCCCGATTAGCATGTTGGGGGCCTATGAGCCCCTGGGAGAGACCTGGGCCATTGTCGCCACGCTGATCAGTCTCTTCGCGCTCTTCAAGCCGCAATGGCGCGGGACCAGCAAAATCGGCGGCCTTTTCGGCTGGTTCATGCTCCTGATTTGGTTCCCCTGGATCGGCCTGAAGGGCCTGCCCTGGGTCCTTCGTCATCCCGAGGTCGTCCAAGCGATCAACCCGCTGGAGGCGATCCAGTTCGCGGTCTCTTTTCCGGGGATCGGCGCCTTCGTCGTCTTGGGAGTGGTCGTCTTGGCGATCACGGGCGGCGAAGCCAAGTACGCCGACATCGGCCACTTCGCCCACCACGGTGGCGCCATCGTCCCCGAAGGTCATAGCGTCTCACCGCGCGATTCCGGTCGGCGGCCGGTGATGTACTCGTGGTTCTCGCTCGTCTTGCCCTGCCTTCTCTTGAACTACGGTGGACAAGTCGCGTACATCCTCGAACGCGGCGTCCCACCGCGCGGCAACACGTTCTACGCGTTGACGCCCAAGACGGGGATCGCGACCCTGGACGACATCGTCCTGAGCGGCGACATGATCATCTCGGCGATCGCCGCGTTCATCGCCTCGCAGGCCCTGATCACCGGGATGTTCTCGATCGTGAAGCAGGCCATTGCGCTGGGGTTCAACCCGCGCTTCACGGTCCGGTTCACCAGTCACGCGGCCGAGGGCCAGGTTTACATTCCCATCGTCAACTGGGCCCTGTTCCTTGGCTGCGTGATCGTGACCTTGCTCTTTCGCAACGCGGGCAATCTGGCCGCGGCATACGGGATCGCCGTCACGGGCACGATGGGGATAACCACCCTCGCCTTCGGCTACGTCGCCCACTATCGCTGGGGCTGGTCGATCGCCAAGGTCCTGTCGGTCTGCGCGCCGATTATCTTGGTGGACCTGCTCTTGTTCAGCAGCAACTCCTTGAAGTTCGTCCATGGGGGCTACTTCCCCATGGCGATCGCGGCGGTGCTGGTGACGATCATGATCACCTGGCAATGGGGCCGATCGCGCGTGGCCGGCGCCTATTACGCCTACGGCGTGCGCGAAGGGAAGAAGATGAGCTGGCTCGTGGCCCTGCGCGACATGCTCGACGAAGTGCAACTCTCGATCGAGGAGAACCTGCCCCTGGCGAAGCTGCTTTCCCAGGGGAAGCGACGCCTCGTCGAGACCGACCGAGCGGTCGTCTTCCTTTGTTCCCGCCAGGTCCGCAATGAAGACGACCCCGTGCCGGTCCCCTTGCGGATCTTCCTGAAAAAGTACGGCGTCTTGCCGGCCCACGTCACCCTCTTCCACGTCCATCAAATCTCGGTGGCCGAGGCGGACCACGCTCGGCGATACGAGGTGATCGACATCGGCCACAATCTGGTCTCGGTCCTCGCCCGATACGGCTACATGGAACAGCCCGACATCCGCGGGGCGCTTCGGGAACTCCAGCGCCGCGGTGAAATCAACATCCCCTCCGAACGCTGGATCATCGAGGTCGGCGAGGAGGAGATCATCATTGGCGAGGGCCTGCCGGTCTTGACCTGGCTCCGACTCGAACTCTTCCGGCTGGTTTTGCGGCTGTCCACGCCGGCGCACAAGTTCTTCGGCCTAGATTACGACGCAGGTGTCTCCAAGGAACTCATCCCAATCGTCTTCAGCAAGGAAGGAGCCCGCATCACTTTGCCGGAATTGGAGATCAGTGAGCCGGGCCAGGCTCAGAAAACAGCGGTCGCCTGAGAGAGATTGTCGCACGCACAAGGCGATGGGATGGACCTCGGATGAGTTACAATGGATCATCATCGCCCTTGCCGACAAGGGCCGATCCCGAACGAGGTCCGACCCATGGCGATCACCCAACGCATCCTTGTGCCCACCGATTTCAGCGACACCACCCGGGCCACAGTGGAACGGGCCCGAGCCCTCGCCGACCCATCACGGTCCGAGTTGCACGTCCTCCACGCGGCGCCGAACCCCGGCCTGTCCTTGCCAGGCGGCGAGGCCGAGCGCCGGACCCAAGAGCTTCGCGAGCGATTGGAGCGAATCGGGCAACCTGCCGCTCTCGACGGTTTCTCGGTCGTTTGCGTCATCCGGACTGGTAAGCCCTGGCTCGAAATCGTCAATTACGCGCGCGAGACCCGCATCGACTTGATCGTGATGGGGACGACCGCTCGGACCGGTTTGGCCCACGCGATGATGGGGAGCGTGGCCGAGCAGGTGGTTCGCCATTCCCCTTGCCCGGTCTTGATCGTCCCGCCCCCCTCGGAAGAACCGGATGCCCCGATCCTGGACGTCGTGGCCGAGGGAGAATCGCAAGCGCACCACGAAGGGGTTGAGAACGCCGATTCGCTCTCGCCGCGACTCGAAGGGGCGGCCCGCGTGCTCCAGACCACATTCGGCGACACGCTCGAAGGCGACCGGCCCGAGACCTGGGGCCGGATGATCTACATCCTCGGTCGGGAACTCGACCTGGAACCTCCCGAGGCGGGTCGTACGCTTAGCGACCTGGAATCGGCCCGGCGGATCATTTGGCGCGGCGGGTTTGACGCCGACGGCGTGGAGATCCAATCGCCGCATTGGGTCTTGCGTCCAGAAGAAGCCGAAGGCCCGATCGCGACCACTGAGTTCCGCGTGCTCGACGCCGACGAGTCGCCTCCGTCGGCCTCGGTGGACCTCCTACAGCGGGCCCTGGTCCTGCGGGCGACCGACATTCACATCGACCCGAGTTCCACGGGTCGTTATCAGGTCCGTCTCCGCATCGACGGCCGCTTGGAACCATTCGCCGAGCTTGACTCGACGGTGGCCCAACCCTTGATCCAGCAATTCAAGGTGATGGGCAGCATCGACATCACCGAGCCCTTCGAGCCCAAGGAAGGCCGTCTATCCCTCCCCGCCAACCTCGCCGACGTGGAGGTGCGGATGACTTCGTCGCCCGTGCATGGCGGCACGGCCGCGGCCCTCCGCATTCAGCAACGCGATCGGATCGTCATGCCCCTCGACGCCCTCGGGTTCTCGCCTGCCGAACGCGCGACGGTCGAGGAAATGCTCCGCTTGGGCGACGGCCTCATCCTCGTCACGGGCCCAACCAACGCGGGTAAGACCACCACGATTTACTCACTCCTGGCGCAGGTCGCTGGGGGCAACAACGGCCGGAACCTCGTCTCGATCGAGGACCCGATCGAGTTCCCTCTGCCCTTCATCCGTCAAGTGGCCGTGGACCTCCGACACAACCTCACGCTGGCCCAAGGACTGCGGACGATCCTCCGGATGGACCCGGACGTCGTCTTCGTGAGCGAAATCCGCGACGCCGAGGCGGCCGAGATCGCCATGCGGGCCGCCAGCTCCGGACGCTTCGTCTTCGCCACACTCCACACACGCGACGCCGCTTCCACCGTGACCGCGCTCCGCGACATCCGCGTCGACAACTCGTCGCTGGGCGGCAACCTCACCGGGATCGTCTCCCAGCGCCTGGCGCGCCGCCTCTGCGACCGCTGCCTGATCAAGACCCCCGTGACTCGGAGCGAGGCCGCCACGTTCACTGCCGAAGGGCTCGAACCGCCCGCCGAGTTGGGCCGGCCCGTCGGCTGCGACCACTGCCGAGGGAGCGGCTACTTCGATCGCGTCGGCATCTTCGAAGCGATCATCACCAAGGGGTCGATCAGCGAGTCGATTACGGCGGGCGCAACCGAAGACGAGGTACGATCGGCCATCCGAGCCAAAGGCACACCCGGCCTCACCACCGACGCCCTCATGAAGGCGCGTGAAGGTATCATCAGCATTCAAGAGGCCCGAGGACTCAAGTGGGCTTGAAGACCTCGGGAAGAAGAGTTGACCTCTCTCATGAGCGGATGCCGAGTCCTCGACCGCCTTTCAAGACGGCCCAGGCGGCGCCCCTTCGCCGAGACGCCGCAACATCCGGCCCCGCTTGCGCGGCAGCTTCGGCCGGCCGAAGTCGGGAAGGCGGGGTTCGAACTGGTGCCAGGTCATCACGGTCAGGCATGCCCCTTGCTGGAGGATGGCGACCACGACCCGAGCCGCGTGCAGCGTGATGACGGCGATCGCCGCGTTTTCGGGGTTGCGGCCCAACCGCCGCGATCGGGCCAGCGCCGCTCGGAGAAGGGACTCGGCTTGCGTAGGTGCCACGCCGAAGCGCTCGACGAAACGGTCGAGCGCGTGGCGTGTGAGTCGGACTCCGCTGTAGTCGCGTCGCCCCTTCATGCACGTTCCTGGTCGCGGGTCACGGTCACTTGGGAGCGACCTTGCCGGTCGCCGCCCATTCGACACCACGACGGAACCACTCGCGGTACTTGGGATCACCCATGGCGATCACGTCGTGTCCAAGGACGTTGTTCACGACGCGTCCCTGGCCGTATTGATTGACCCAGACCACGGGTTCGTCCTTGCCGGTCCCCTTGGGCAAGGCCGGGTCCGCGTAGGCGGTTGCCAAGACAACGCTGCCGGGGACCATGAATGAGTTCGAGTAGAGTTCGTCGATGTAATGGTCCCAAGCCGCCGGGGCGCCGTCCGAGATCGGGTGGCTCGCGTCGGTCTTCTTCACTCTGAACTCGTGCTTGGGGCCGTGATACCCCTGCTTGCGCCAACCACCGGCGATGGCGCGTTCGTATTCTTCCCAGTTCGGGTTGACGAACGCGGCCGAGGCGAAGTGGTGGGAAACGAGCCCCTTGCCCGCTTTCACCGCGTCGAGCAGGGCCTTCTTGTTGGCGTCCGTCCAGGTGGTGTCAGGGCCCGGCTTGGTGTCGCGGTAGTTCAGCACCAGCACGTCGTACTTGGCGAGGTTCTCGGAAGTCAGGTCCTTGGCCGGCGTCTCCGTGACCGAGACGGCGTACTTCGCCTTGTCGGCGAGCACTTCCTGCATGGCCTTGGTGGTGCCTTGCCAGTCGTGAGACGGCACGTTGTCTCCCGTGATGATCAAGACCTTGATTGGGTCGGCCGGCGGCGACGTTCGGCCCGTCGTGCCTTGGCCCAGGCCCAACGCCAAAGTCAGGCCCAAGGCGGTTAGAAGAAAGAGGGATCGGTGCATGGTGAGGTCCTCGGTCCCAGGGCCGGCGCGTCGAAGACCAGGCGCCGGCGAGTTCTCCGGTGTTGCCAACGGCCTCATGGTAAGGGGCCCGATCCGTCGCGCGAAGGGCCCCCTCCCGCCATCAGGCGGCACCCAGTCGGACACGTCAAGGACGTTGCCGCGATTGGTCGATGCGATGTCGCGATCGGACAACGTATGCCGATTCTCGAATACAATTCGCCGAATCGGATGAAAACGTGTCGTAGGGTTGCGCGGGGGGAGTGTCGCTCATGATGACGCGGAGAAGTGAGAAGGCCGCGCCAAGGCCCGATCCGGGAGTGTCCGCCGTGTTTCTCTGGAAGAATCGGATCGTATGTCGCTTCGCGTTGTGCATGCCGGTCTGGGCCATTCTCGCCTGGGGGACGCCGGTCGGCGCCGGGCAAATCACCCAGTTGAGGTCGGTCTTCGATACCCCCGGGGCCTCTTTGGGTGGAATCACGTCTCAGGGTTCCGTCGCGGTGACGATCAGCTCGTCGCGCCTGAGCGGCCCGATCAACACGGCGGCGGGGGGCATCCTCAGCACCGTCTACGACGCAACCGGCACCCAGGCCCAAGCGAGCTTTCTGTCCTTCTGCGTGGACCTCAACCACGCCCTCGACCCCGGACTGAACACGGGCGACATGGGCACGATCACGAGCAACCCCGACACCCGCAACCTCCTGGCGGCGGGTTGGGTGATGACCAACGTGGTCGCGAAGGGGGCGATTGGAAACTACTTCGCCGGCCTGAGCGGGGGGCCGAGTCAAGCGGCCCAGAACGCGGCCGTGCAACTGGCCATTTGGAAGGTCGCGTACGACCCAGGCGGGACCGACCTCTCCTCCGGCGACCTGCGCGCCGTCGGCTCCGGGACCGATTTCCGGAACGCCGTGGAGATCGCCAACAACATCATCGCCGACTGGTTCGCGAAAGGCTCACCTGGCGCCTCGGCCGGCCTGATCGATTACGCCCCATTCACGAACGGCGTGCTCGTCCCGGGGGCCAGGACAAGCCAAGACCTCATCTACGACGCCTCCACCCAGGTGTCCGTTGTCCCGGAACCCTCGAGCCTGGTCTCCGGCCTGATCGGCGTGACAAGTTTGGGGCTCGTCACCTTCTGGCGTTCCCGACGATCGGTTTGGTCCTTTCATGCAACTGCAAGGCCGAAAAGCCGGGAATCCGTGGTCGCCCCCAGGCGAGCTTATCAAGGCGGGGTTGAAGTGGACAAAACCGGACGACTTTGTTGATTCCGCGCGGCGGTCCTTGTCCTCACCGAGGAATGAGACCTACCATGCATCAAGCTCGCGACGGCGCTCGTTCGACGGGGGAGACCCCGAGGACCGTCAGCGATTGAAATGCTTGGATAATTTTGGAATCGTGATTGTCATGAAACGCACGACCTATCGATCTTACTGGACGCGGTTCGCGGCGCTCCTCGCGTGCGCGACCTTGCTTTCTCTAGGAATGAGGGCCCAGGCCGGTCAACAGACGGTCCTGACGCAGTTCAACACGGCGGGCGCGACCTTGGGCGGCCTGTCGAGCAATGGGGGGTCGGTCTCGCTGAACGTGACGTCGTCGCCTTACGGCGTCAACAATGTGAGCACCGCCGCCGGGGCCTTCCTGACCCAGACCTACGACGCCTCGGGGACCACCGTCGTCTCCTCTTTCCTCTCGTTCTGCGTGGACCTGCAGAATGGGGTGGGGAGTTCACCGACCATCGCCAACGTAAACTCAATTTCCTCGAACCCCGACACCCGCAACCTCGTCGGTGCCGGTTGGGTCTTGAACCGAATCAACTCGGCGGGGATCAACAGTTTCTTGTCGGGGACCACCAACGCGAACTCGGCGGCCAAGTCGGCGGGGGCCCAGTTGGCGATTTGGGCGGTCTCTTTCAGCACCAACCCGACGGCGGGTGGCCCGAATTTCGGTCCGGGCTTCTCGGTGTCCACCAACTCGAACACGAACATGGCGGACTATAACAACGCCGTCAGGATCGCCAACAACCTGATCTCGGACTGGATCAACGGCGGCCGACTCGGCGCGACGACCGGCCTGATCGACTATAAGCCCCTTATCAGTGGTACGCCGCCGCCGAACGCCCAGAACGGACAAGACCAGATTTACCTCTCGTCGGTCCAGGTGGCGGTCGTGCCCGAGCCGTCGACGATCGTCATGCTCGTCTCGGCAGGGGCCTTCGGCCTGGTCGGCCTGGTGCGAAAGCGAATGCGAACGCGGGCCTGAGCCTCGCGGAAGGGACCCAAACCTGACCTTCAAGGGCCGTCTCGCCGCCCCAGGCTAGACGGCCCTTTCTTTGTTTCACCGACTTTGGTTCGTGTTCACCGCGCTCCGTCGAAGAAACCCCTATCGACCGTCTGGTTGCTCCGGAACTTTTTGGGGGACTTCCAAGCGGGACTACGTCCGGTCCACCCGAAGCGCCCATTGGAACCTCACGAGCGGCACGTTACCTTGGGATGACCTCTTCGCGTCCCTCTGGTCTCGGTCAACTCGCACTCGAACATGACCAATCCGTCCTCGGCACCGGCCCCGGGTGATGGGCCGTCGGTGAAGGTCCCCTCCCCCGTAACGGGTGACCACGATGATGCGCATCTGGGCATGATCGTGGACCATCAGGCTGAACTGGACGGGAATCGTCGAGGGCCCATCGGTCGGGGTTCGGTATCGCCGACCATCACATGGCCCATCACCGGACCATCGGCCATCCTGTCGGCACAGGCCGCCGCGGCCGACGCTCCCGCCCCGCGCCTGAGTTTCGGCAAGTACGAACTGCTCAGCGAACTGGGGCGCGGCGGGATGGGCGTGGTCTACAAGGCCCGACAGGTGGACCTCGATCGCCTGGTCGCCGTTAAGATGATCTTGGCCAGCCATGTGGCCAGCCCCGAGCAAATCGCCGGCTTCTACAACGAGGCCCGCGCAGCCGCTCGATTGCGTTCGCCTCGGATCGTCGCCATTCATGAGGTCGGCCAGATCTTCGGTCAACACTACTTCGCGATGGAGTACATCGCCGGACCGAGCCTGGCGAGGCTCTTGGAGGAACACGAGGGCCCTCTCGAAACCGACCAGGCCGCTCGGATCGTCCTCTCCGTGGCCAGGACCGTGGCCCAACTCCATCGCGAGGGGATCATCCATCGTGACCTGAAGCCGTCGAACGTGCTCCTCGACGAATCGGGCGAGCCCCACGTCTCCGACTTCGGTCTGGCCAAGATGCTCTCCAAGGACGACCGAGCGACAGGCACAAACGTGATCGTGGGCACACCCAGCTACATGGCCCCCGAACAAGCGGCTGGCCGCGCCTCTGAGATCGGCCCCTTGACCGATGTCTATGCTCTGGGCGCGATCCTCTACGAACTGATCACGGGCAGGCCCCCCTTCCGCGAAGAGAACCCGCTGGACACGCTCGTCCAGGTCCTTGAAGGGGAGCCCCAACGGCCGATCCGACTGCGCCCCGCGGTCCCCCTCGCCTTGGAGGCGATCTGCCTCAAGTGCCTCAGCAAAGACCCAGCCGGACGCTACGAATCGGCCGACGCCCTCGCGGACGACCTGGAACGTCTCCTCAAAGGTGAGCAAGTCGAGGCGCGTCGGGCCTCTCCCTGGCAACACTTGCGGCGTTGGGCGCGACGCGAGCCCGCTTTGGCGTGTCGGTTGGGCACGATGGCCCTGTGTGGCGCGATCCTCGTGGCCAATTTCGCTCTGCTCAGCCAATCCCGTTACGACTTGCTCACCCTGGAGGAGTCGATCGGCATCGTCTTGGGTTGGGCCGGCGCTTCCTTGACTTGCCGGGCCGCCTTGCGCCGTGATCGCTGGGGTGACGGGCCTCGCTTCGCCTGGGCGGCCGTGGACGTCTTGCTCTTCACGGCCCTCGTCTTCTTCAATGAGGGACTATCGACCTCGCTGGTGGCCGGCTACTTTCTTCTGGTGTCGGCTTCGGGGCTCTGGTTTCGCGACCACCTGGTTTGGTTCACCACGGGAAGCGCCGTGGTGGCCTACGGCGCGCTCGTGCTCATTGAGGCGGTGCAGACCCGCGAGGCCCCCGAGTCTCCCTATCGCCACTTCGTCTTCGCCGCCGCATTGGCCGTGACCGGACTGGTGATTGCCTATCAAGTGAAACGGGTCCGCGCCTTGAGTCAGTATTACGAGAAACGCCCGTTGGAGTGATCCACGGGCTGGAGCTTCGACAACGGATCGGAGAAGTCGATGGACACGATTCTTCAAGACATGCGCCATGAGTTTGAGCGTCACAAGTTGATGGCCGAACGAGCGATGGCAAACCTCTCACATGACGACTTCTTCCGCCGTCCCGGAGACGTGGTCAATCCGGTCGCCTTGATCGTCAAGCACATGGCCGGCAATTTGACCTCGCGCTGGACTGACTTCCTCACGACGGATGGAGAGAAACCCACGCGCGATCGCGACGGCGAGTTCCTCGTGACCGCGGAGGACACGCGCGAGTTTCTGATGGCCGCTTGGGCGAACGGTTGGGGGGCCCTCTTCGAGACCCTCGACTCGCTCTCCGAGGCCGACCTCGCTGCGACGATCAGGATCCGAGGCGAGGCGCTATCGGCCCGACAAGCGATTCTGCGCGCCATGACGCACGCGGCTTATCACACGGGCCAGATCGTTTATCTGGTCCGCCTCTTTCAGCCCAATGGCCCCTGGTTGACGATCGCGCCTGGAGGGAGTCGGGACGCCCCCGGCGCCTATCGCCGCTGATCGGACGAGGTTTCCCTTAGAAGGAGTCGGAGGAGATGACTTCGCCGCCGGCGACGGTCCCAAGGCCGCGCCATGTCGTCCCCGCGATCGTGCTCTTCACGAATCGGACCGAGCCGTCGCCGATGAGGGCGTTGACCCCGCCGGGGTGATAGCTGCGCGCCGTGATTGCCGCGTAGGTCGGTCCGCCCTGGACCGGAAGGCGTGTCTCCAGGTCCATGTCGCCGTCGCCCAGCGGCGAGAGGATTTGCTTGTTGGGGGGCCATGCGGTGGTCATGGCGGTCTCGTGGGTGTTACCGTCGACCCAGGCGGAGTGGTCGGCACCGGCGGCCCCGCAGGTCCCACCTCGATACTCGGGGGCGACGACGAACGGGCTCGCATCGGGAGGCGGCACGTTGGTGGGCGTGTTAATGTTCGCCAGGCTGTTGCAGCGATAAAGCGGGTTCAGGGCCTTCACGTCGGTCGCGAAGAGGGTTTGGCTCGTGCCGTCGGTCATGTCGGCGATGCGGAGACTTCGATTGGGCTGGAAGGGCCCGCGGTTGTCGGGCGGATTGAAACCGTTCCAAACGAACCAGTCGCCGTGATTGAAGCCGTAGCTGGTCACACGCGCCACGCCGAACGGGAAGGCCGTCGTTCGCGTGTTATTGATGTCACTCGGGCATGTGTAGAAGGCGAGTGAGAGTGAGACGACCGTCGAGTTCTGGGCGGAGCGGTGGTCGAACGTGAAATTGAGTGCGCTGAACGAC
>CALLYK010000573.1 GCA_937858365.1 uncultured Isosphaeraceae bacterium
CCCGGCCGAGCGGTGCGGTCCGGCCCCCCGACACGCCGCCGACCTCGCCCACCGTCCCCACGCCGACCCCCTCGCCGTTCGAGACCGACAAGTAGCCTTCTTTTTCCAACATGTGCTGAAATCGTTTCGCAGGCCGCCGCGACCGTTGTGGTTGACGGCGGCCGTCTTTCTTTGTGAAGTGAGTTGTCCGAGTCACAGCCGACGGCGGCCCTCTCCCACGGACCGACCCTATGAAGCTGATCATCGCCATCATCCAGCCGACCAAGCTGGAGGCCGTCAAGGAAGCGCTCTCCCAAGTCGAGGTCTTCCGTCTCACCGTGATGGACGTGCAAGGCTTTGGACGACAGAAGGGCTTCACCGAGGTCTATCGGGGGCACGAGTTCACCGTGAACCTGCTCCGCAAAGTGGAACTTCAGATTGCCGTGAACGACGATTTCGTCGAGCCGACGATCAACGCGATCATCCAGGCGGGTCGGAGCGGGCCCGAAGGGAAGATCGGCGACGGCAAGATCTTCATCATGCCGCTGGAAGACTGCATCCGCATCCGCACCGGCGAACGTGGTCCCGAGGCGATCTGAAACGCATGAACGTCCGCGTCCGGGCCGTCATCTTCGACTTCAATGGCGTCCTGGTCGATGACGAGCACGTCCACTTCGAACTCTTCCGCGACGTCCTCGCCGCCGAGGGGATCGAGTTGACCGAGCGCGCCTATCACGCGGAATACCTGGGCTTCGACGATCGCGGCGCCTTCGAGGCGGCCCTCCAAGGGTCGGGTCGGTCCTTCGATCGAGCGAAGATTGAAGACTTGATCGCCCGTAAGGCCAAGTTGTATGTGGAAGTGGCCGAGGCTGGTTTGAAGCTCTTCCCAGGCGCGGCCGAGAGCGTGCTTCTGGCGGCCGAGCGCGGCCCCGTGGCGATCTGTTCGGGGGCCCTACGGGCGGAGGTCGAATTCGGGTTGCGGAAACTCGCGGTGCGCGAGCTCGTAAGCGCGATCGTCGCCTCGGAAGACACGACGCGCTGCAAGCCCGACCCCGAAGGATACGTCTCGACCCTGAAGGCCCTCCAGACGCGTCGACCCGATCTGACCGCGTCGGAATGTCTGGTCGTCGAGGACAGTCTGGCGGGCGTCGAGGCGGGCGCGGCGGCGGGCATGTTCGTCGTTGGGGTTTGTCACACTTATCAACATGACGAATTGCTTCAAGCCGGGGCGCGCGTGGTCCTGCCGACCTTGGCGGCGTTTCCGTCCTGGGCGAACTTCTCGGACATGGGAGGGTGAGCATGAGCGTACCGGCGCCCGGCCCCGAGACGCCCGCGGGCCTGCTCTTGAGTCGCGACCTTCTCTTCACGTCGAAGGTCACGTCGGAGGCCCGGGCCCAAGGAGCACGCGTCTTGACGGCCGGGACGACGGCCGCGGCCTCGGCGATGATCGAGCGATGGCGGCCTCGGGCCTTGTTCCTGGACCTGGCCGCGACCGAACTGACCGGCCCCGACGCGATCACGGCCTACAGACAAAAGACGGGGCCGCATGTGCCGTATATCGCCTTCGGCTCGCATGTGGATACGGAAAGTCTGGCCGCGGCCAAGGGGGCGGGCTGCGACCTCGTCCTGCCGCGAAGCAGGTTCACGAGCGAACTGGCGGAACTGGTGCGGCAGTATCTCAGCGGCGGCGCCGACGAAGTCGCGGCCGAATGAAATCGAGATATACAAACTTCTTATGTTAAAATACTCGCCGATTCGGCGACGCGGTCCGCGGCCCCGACGGTCTTCGATTCGGACCGCCATGTGGTATCTTTGATATTCGAAAGTGGTTGGACCGACACTCTCCGCCGATCGCGGAAGGCCCATCGGGACGCTCGCCCATGAACTCGATCCTGGACGGTTGGAAGTCCGAGCTCGGCCGGTTGACACTCGAGGACCGCGCCGAACTCGCCCGATTTCTGCTCGATTCTCTCGACCCCGAGGACGAGGGTGTGGAAGCGGCCTGGGACGAAGTGGCCGCGAAGAGGGTCGCGGAGGTCCGATCGGGACGTGCTCGAGGCCGAGACGTCCAGGACTTCCTGGACGAACTTCGAGAGCGCTATCCATGAAGCGCCTCACCATCCATGAGGACGCGGAGGCCGAGGTCGACGAGGCCGTCCGATTCTACGAAGGCCGTCGACCGGGGCTGGGGAAACGATTGCGAGAGGACATCGAGAAGACCTTCACACGAATCATGCGGTCCCCCTCGATTTCAGTCCCGATCGACGATCAAGGTATGAGGAAGGTCCGCCTGCGTCGCTTTCCCTACACGGTCTATTACGTTGAATTGGACCGGGTGATTTGGGTCGCCGCCGTGGCTCATCAGAAGCGCCGACCGGGCTACTGGTCTCAACGAGGCCCCTCCTGAGCCGGGGCCTTCGGGAACGATGTCTCGACTTGGGCCACGCCGACCGCGATTCAGCCGGTGAGGCCCGGTAGGCGACCGCTGCTGTCTCCCAGCGTTTCCACCGGGGCGCCCATGCGGTCGAGCATTTCCAGGTAGAGGTTGTTGAGGGGCGTGTTTTTGGGGTAGCGCACGTGGCGGCCGGTCTCGATCGTGCCGTTGGCCCTGCCCACCAGAAGCACGGGCAGGTCGTTGTGGTTGTGGCGGTTGCCGTCGCCGATACCGCTGCCATACACCAACATGCTGTGGTCGAGCACGCTGCCGTTCCCCTCGGGCATGGCCTTCAGCTTGCTCACCAGGTAGGCGAACTGCTCCATGTGGAAAGTGTTGATTTGGCTGATTTTCGCTTGTTTCTTCGGGTCGTTCTGGTGGTGGGAGAGGTCGTGATGGCCGTCGGTCACGCCGATCATCGGGTAGGGGCGGTTGGAACCTTCGTTGGCCAGCATGAACGTCGTGATGCGGGTGATGTCGGCCTGGAAGGCCAGCGCGACCATGTCGAGCATTAGGCGCGCGTGTTCCTGGAAGTCGCGGGGGACGCCCGTGGGACGCGGGTAGTCGGGGACCTCGCTCGTCGCGTCCCCTCCCTTCTCCACGCCCGCGAGTCGGCGCTCGATCTCGCGGACGGCGTTGAAATACTCGTCGAGCTTGCGGTTGTCGGAGACGCCCACTCGGGTCTTCAGTCGGGCCGCGTCTTCGAGGACGTAGTCGAGGATGCTCGCCTTGTAACGGGCGGCCTTGGACGCGGGGTCGGCGTTGTTGCTCGCGAAGAGGCGGTCGAACGCGGCCCGCGGGTTGATCTCCTTGGCCAACGGCATCGTTTCCGACGCCCACGAGATGTTTGATGAATAGGCGCAGCTATAGCCGGAATCGCAGTTGCCGGCCTGGGCGCCTCGTTCCAATCCGAGTTCCAACGAGGGCAACTTGGTCTTGTGGCCGACCTTCTGCGCGGCCACTTGGTCGACCGAGATCCCGTTCCGGATGTTGGCCCCGTCGGTCTTCTTGGGGTGTGCTCCGGTCAGGAACGAGGCCAGTGAGCGCGCGTGGTCGCCGGGGCCGTCCCCTTTGGCGAACCCATTGTCTTGGGCCAGACCGCTCATCACGAGCAGCTCGTTGATGTGGGGCGTGAGCGGCTGGAGGATTTCGGGCAGGTCGCAGAGGCAGTTGCCGTCGGGGGTCCAGTTCGGCATGTGGACGCCGTTGGGGACGTAGAAGAACCCCATGCGAAGGGGCGAACCGGCAGGTCCGTCGAGACCGGCCGCGAGCAGCTTGCCCGGCACCATCGCCTCGAGCCAGGGCAGCGCCATCGCGGTGCCCAGACCTCGCAAGACCGTTCGGCGGGAGATGGGGTTCGTCATTTCTCTGTCCTCTCGGCGCCCCGACGTTGGAAGGGGTCGCTGGTGACGATGGCGATCATCAAGCGCGATGCCTTGTGACCATCGGCGGCGACCGCCTCGGCCACCTTGTCCACGACGCATCGGTCATCCGATTCGAGCCCACGCCCGAGGGCATAAGTGAGCATCTTCTCGATCAGGTTGGTCACGAAGGCGTCTTTCTTGGCCATCAGGACCGCCTTAAGGCCCTTGGGCCCGTCGAACGACTGGCCCGATGGCAGCGTGCCCGATGGGTCGATCGGGTACTCGCCGTCGCGATCGCGCCAGGCGCCGATCGCGTTGTAGTTTTCCAGGCCGAAGCCGAGCGGGTCCATGCGCTCGTGGCAGGTCGCGCAGTTGGGGTCGCGGCGGTGTTGTTCCATGCGCTGCCGGAGCGAGCCGGTGAGTTGCCCTTCTTGCGCTTCGAGTTCAGGCACGTTCGGCGGCGCCGGTGGCGGGGGCGTGCCGAGGACCTGCTCCAGCACCCATTTGCCGCGTTTCACGGGCGACGTTCGCGACGGGTTCGAGGTCACGCTCAAGACGCTCGCCTGCGTGATGAGACCCCCGCGGCGGCCGTTGGGGGACCCAACCCGGCGGAATTCGTTTCCGGTCACGCCCGGGATGCCGTAGTGCTTCGCCAGGCGCTCATTCACGTAAGTGTAATCCGCTTCGAGGAACTCCAAGACGCTCCGGTCCTCGCTCAGGACCTTCTCGAAGAAGACCTCCGACTCGCGGACCATCGCGTCGCGGAGGGGCTCGTCGAAATCGGGGAAGAGTTTGGGGTCGGGGCTGAATGCCTTGAGGTTCCGCAGTTGGAGCCACTGGCCGACGAAGTTCTCGACCAGGGCCTTCGCCTTCGGGTCCCGAAGCATCCGGCGGACCTGCTCTTCCAGGACCTTCTCGTCCTTGAGCTTCCCTTCGCGGGCGAGCTTGAAGAGCTCGTCGTCGGGCATACTCGACCAGAGGAAAAACGACAGGCGAGAGGCCACTTCAAAGTGGTTCAGGGGCCGGGCTTGCTCCGGCTTGAAGGGCCGATTGTCGGCCTCCACATGGAAGAGGAAGTTGGGCGAGCAAAGGATGGCCGTGATCCCGAGTTGCATGCCGCGCTCGAAACGCTCGCCGTTCTGCCTGGCGAGGTCGTCGAAAAGAAGTAGGCGATCCACTTCCTCATTACGCAGGGGTCGGCGGAAGGCGCGGGTCGCGAACCGCTCCAAGACCTGACGCGCGACTTGCTTCCGGTCGCCGCCGTCGGGTCCCGGCGTTTCAAAGATGATCCGGCGGTGCGACTCGGGCAGGGGCGTGCGCGGTTCGAGGGGCCCTTCCACTTCGATCTGCACGACATGCAAGTTCCGGTCGCCGCGCAGTTTTTCGTCGGGGTCGTTGGGCTTGTAGTAATCGTTCAAGAAGGCGACGGCGAGGCGATGCTCTTTCTTCGTCAGCTTGACGACGACTTCGTACGTGCCAGGTGCCGCCTCGATGGCGGGCACGTCGGCGTGACCGACATCCTGGCCGTCGAGCCGGAAGGCGATGCGGACCGGGTCCGGACCGGCCTGGTCGCCGAAAGCGGTCACACGAAACCGGTAGGTCCCCGGGCGCTCGAACGCATGGAAGGTCCGACCAACTTCACCATTGGAGGCGAGGACCAGCCCGTCGCCTTGGCGATCACCGCCGCGAAGGCCCGTTTTGGCGTCCCAGGTGAGGACGGGCGGCGAAGGGAGGTCGGTGACGATGGCCCGCCGGGCGACTTCCTCAGCGGCGGCCAGGTACTTTTCCATGAGGATCGGCGGGATCGTGAGCACGTCGCCGATGTTGTCAAAGCCGTAGCCGACGTCGTCGGAAGGGAAGTCGTCGGCCGGTTTGAAGTCGATCCCGACGAGGTCTCGGATCGTGTTGTTGTACTCTTGCCGGTTCAAGCGGCGGAGCGTGACGCGGCCAGGGTCGGTGTTCTTGCACTCGACCTGGGAGAGCGTCGCCTCGATCCAGTCGCGGATGGTCTCGGACTCGCGGGCCGTCGGCTGAGGGCGGTCCTTGGGAGGCATCTCGCCGTTTTCGAGGGCCTCTTGGACCCGCTCCCAAATCTCGCGATCGGCGACGATCGCCTTCTCGTCCTGGAATTTGAGGAGGTTCAGGTTGCCCTTCGTGTTCGTGGGACCATGACAGCGACCGCAATAGCGTTCGATGAGCGGCCCCACTTCCTGCTTGAAAGCGGGTGGCCGGGCCAAGGGGTCGTCCGCGGCCAAAGCCGGAAGGGCCAAACCCAGAAGGAGCCAGAAGGTCGAACGGCCGAATCGCACGGGAGCGCACCTTCGCCGAAAATTGTTTAACGGATGAGAATCATGACAAAAACGGGGCGGGCTGGGAAGACCGGTGGGCTGGAATCGGGTCGCCAACATGTAAGAGCGACAATCGGCGGGGTTCGGGACGCGCCGCGGGGTGGTGTGGGGTCCAGCGACTATTGTAGCGCGTTCGTCCACGGGGCGAGAAGGGATGCCGGTGTCCTGGACAGCAACCGGCCGTCTTTTCGGCCTGGGTTGACGGGTGGTGAGTTTTGTCGGTCTCGGGGCTTGTACCGGCCCATGGATCGGCGTATCCTTGTTTTTGGATGGACTGAAAAAGTCACGTCCGATGCAGATCGTCCCGTCGTCCTTGGTCTTGACTTGGCTGATGGCGACCTCATGTCCGATGGCCGGACCAGCCGGGCGGCGTCGCCCGGGTCCTCACGATGATGGTCGCCGATCCGAGGGTCAATTCCGGGCGACCGGTGAAGCGAGGAGAGGGTTGGGAGCGGTCCCAGGGGCCTGGTTGAGGGGCCATGCCCAGGGGCGCTGATTGGAAAGGAGGACCTCATCCGAGCCTCGCCGCTCGTGCGGACGCAACCCGGCTACCGCATCCCGCGGGCCGGACCTCGGGGACGACGTGGTCGAGAGTTGAAGGAGGCCCG
>CALLYK010000574.1 GCA_937858365.1 uncultured Isosphaeraceae bacterium
TGAAGATGGAGTGCGTGTGGCTGCACCGCTTCCAGGACCGCGACCACGCCTTCGCCGTGATCGCGCAGTGGATGGACCGCTACCACACCGAGCGGCCGCACTCGGCGCTGGGCTACGTCACGCCGGCGGAGTACCGGGAGCGAATAGCGGCCTGAGCTGTACGGAAACCGAGGGGACACCACACGGCTTCCCTATCGGGCCGTTCGCGGCCTCTACGGCCGCCACCAGCGATCTGCGATGCAGATCGATTCCGACGAGGACCATGTGCCCTCCCTTCTCTGCGAGTGGCTCGCCATACCACGCCACTCGCCAAAGTCGGGCTCAAGCCCCACGGTTACCGTGTCACTACAGAACTTTGCTACCTTACCCTCGCCTCAGCGTGGCAGGCTACTCGCCACACCGAAGACCTCGAATATCGAACACCCATGCAAATATGCTACTCCGCGGCGGTTACTTTCAGCTTCTGGTTCAAGGCCTCGGCAGCATGGCCGAGCGTCGGCGCATTGAAGGTGCCTTCCCAACACTCGCCCGCGGAATTGGCGAGCTGGACGTTCAGCACATCGCCGCCGGTCTCGATGACGACGGCACCGGTCTTGTCCGTGCGCAAACCGTCGATGTCGCGCGCCACATAGCGCTGCCAGACCTGCGGATGCGGATGTCCGTACCGATTGCGGTAGCCGACCTGGAAAACCGCCACCTGCGGAGAAACCGCGTCCAAGAACGCGCCGCTGGAGCTTGTCTTGCTGCCGTGATGCGGCACAAGCAAGATGTCTGCCATCAGTCGCTCAGGCGTTTCAGCGGCGATCAGGGCGCTTTCCTGGGCGGCGAGGCGGGGGTCGCGCGGGCCCTCGCGGGCGAGGAACGGGCGGAAATCGGCCTCGATCATCCCCGATCGGGCGAGATCGTCCTTCTCGCCGACCCGGACGCCTGGTTCGCCTATCCCTACTGGCTCGACGACCAATCGGCCCCCGACTTCGCGCGCACGGTCGACATCCATCGCAAGCCGGGTTACGACCCGTGTGAGCTTCTCTACGACCCGAGGCTGGTGTGGCCCCACGGGCGCGCGATCCGTCGCCTGATCCAGAAAAAACTGGGGTTCCGAACGCTCTTCGACGTGGTGCCGCTGGACCCAGGTTTGGCGCGGGGCAGTCACGGCCTGGCCGCCGGTCTCGACGAGGACCGTCCCCTTCTGGTCGGGGACGGGCCGGCCCCCGAACGGTCGGTCTTGGAAATGACCGAATTCCGCGACCTTCTTCTACGGGCCCTCTTCCCCGAAGTTTGACCCGAGGGTCAAGCCCGAGGGCCGGGGCCTCAAAGGCGGCACCCAAGGTGAGCACGTTGAGCACGGCGCGGCGCGTTTCCGCGCGCGGGTCCTCGATTGAAACCGGACGGGCCGCGCCAGTAACATGGGCCCGCTTCAAGACAACCACTCATCCCGGAGACGTACCCGTGTCGGTCGCACCCAGTCGACTCCGTCACCTGCCCTTGGTCGCGTGTCTCGTCCTGGCGGCGGGCTGGGCCTCACGCGAAGTCGCCCATGCCCGCTCCGGCGCCGAGCCGGTGAAGTCCCAAACGATCACCCTCGACGCGGTCAAGATGGAGGCGTACAAGGTGGACGGCAAAGAGGTCGGCTCGGCGGGGGCCTATCTTGCCGGCGACACTCCCGCCAGCACCAAGTTCATCACGGGCCGCTTCGTCCTCAACGCGGGTCAAACGCCCCACCCGCCTCACACGCATGTCGAGGAAGAAGTCATGATCGTCGAGTCGGGCACCGGCGAGATCTTCTGCGACGGCAAGACCACCAAAGTGGGACCCGGCTCGGTCATGTACACGACCCCCAATGCCTCGCACGGGATCGTCAACACGGGGACGACGCCGATCGTCTTTTACTTCATCAAGTGGGCCGACAAGTAAGGCTCGCGAACGCCGACGATTTGTTCGACCACAAGGATTGAGGCCCGCGACCGATGGGCCTCGCGAGGTCTTCTCATGCGGGTCGGTTTGGTTGGTTTCTCGGGCAGCGGCAAGAGCACCACGTTCCAGCTCCTCACCGGCGTCACGCCCGACGCGGGCAAAGTGCACTCCGGTCAGGTCGGCGTGGCCACCCTCACCGACTCGCGGCTCGACTTTCTGGCGAAGATGCACAACCCCAAGAAGGTCACCCCCGCGACCGTCGAGTTCCTCGACACGCCGGGCCTCGTCCCCGGCACGCACGGCGACAACCCCCAGCGCCTCGCCTTGATCCGCGAAGGGCAGGCCCTCCTCGTCGTCCTCAACGGCTTCTCCGGCGACGACCCGGCGACCGAGTTGGACCATTTCCGAGAGGAACTCCTCTTCGCCGACCTCAGCGTCTTGACCAACCGCGCCGAACGCCTTGAGGCCGGCTCCAAGAAACCGAGGCCCGATCGCGAGGCCCAATTGCAGGAACTGGAAATCGTCAAGCGCTGCCAGGAGGCCCTGGAGGACGGCAAGACCGTCGCCGACCTGGGGCTGTCCGAAGAGCAAAAGAAGCCCATGCGCTCGTTCGGACTGCTGACCGATAAACCCCAGGTCGTCCTTTTGAACGGCCCGCAAGGTCAAGAGGTCTCCGAGAAACTGAAGGCCCTCGCGCCCGACTGCATGGCGATCGACGCCAAACTCGAACTGGAACTCAGCCAACTCGATGCCGACGAACGCGCCGTCTTCATGGAAGAGATGGGGATCACCGAACTGGCTCGGGAACGGATCATTCGGCGCGCTTACGACGCGGTCGGCATCATCACGTTCTTCACGGCCGGCGAACCCGAGGTTCGCGGCTGGAACCTGGAGCGTGGCGGCTCGGCCGTGGACGCGGCCGGCAAGATCCACACCGACCTCGCTCGCGGCTTCATCCGCGCCGAGGTCACGGCCTTCGAGGACCTCCACCGCTTGGGCTCGGTCCGCGAAGTGAAGGCCCACAACCTCCAACGCCTGGAGGGCAAGGACTATGTCGTCAAGGACGGCGACGTCGTCTATTTCCGCAGCAGCGTTTGAATCGAGGGGACCGGCACCATGCTCACGACCTTCGCCCTGCTCGCGCTCTTGACATCAACGGACGACGACCCACCTGGGCCGGCCAAGGGACTGCCCACGGTCCTCAAGGGGACCGAGGAAGCACGTCTGGAAGCCTGGGACCTCACCGACAAAGACGCCTGGAAAATCAGCGATGACGGTGGTCGCAAGGTGCTCGACCAGTCCAAGGCGAGCAAGTACGAGACGAAAGTCCGCTCCCCCTTCAACATCGCCTGGGCCAAGGACCTGGACGTCGCCGACTTCGTGCTCGACCTCAAGGTGAAGTCAACGGCGCGCGATTACGGCCACCGAGACGTCTGCCTCTTCTTCGGCCGACAAGACGACAGCCACTTCTATTATGTCCACATGGCCAAGGCGGCCGACCCACACGCCCACAGCGTCTTCCTCGTCAACGGCAAGGACCGGGTCTCGATCTGCGACGACCGGACCAAGGGGGTCGATTGGACCGACGGCTGGCACCACGTCCGCATCGTCCGCAAGGTGGGCGATGGACTCATTCAGGTCTTCTTCGACGACATGCAAAAGCCGATCATGACCACGCATGACAAAACGTTCACGCGAGGTACGATCGGCTTGGGCACGTTCGACGACACGGCCCGGTTCGATGCGGTCCGCCTCTGGGGGGCCAAGCCCTGATCGGCCTGGGCCCCTTCGGTTGGTTTCGCCCTCAAGGGGTCCGCAAGATCGTGCCGGACGCCAGTGTGGCGTCCGGCCCCGACAGCAAGTCGCGATTGGCCCGCCAAAGGCGTTCCCGCTCCTCCCTCGTGCCGTACACACGCTCAGCCACGGCCGCCAGCGTCTCCCCGTCCCGGACCTCCGTGAACGACGAGAGCGGGGCCCGCACACTCGGAGAAGCGCTCGCTTCGATCGGCGCCGCCGAGGCGGTGGGCCCGGGTGCGGCCCGGGGCCCCCGGTCAAACGACTCGGCTACCTTCGGTGTCTCCTCGGGTGCGGCGACGCCCCGCGGGTCGGCCGCGGCCGCCTTGCCTCGCGGGTGTAAGGCGATCGCCCCCAGGGCCACCAAGACCAAACTCAACAATAGCCCGACGAAGGTGTGCATGTTCATGGATGCGGGCCCTCAATTGACTCCCGGTTGACGCCACATGGGACCGTATCCTCCTTCATCGACCGAATCGAGGTGCGACTTGAAGCGAACTTGGAAGGTCCTCCCGGCAGTCGTCATGCCCCTCTTCGCGTTCGTCCCCGTCTCGGCCCAAACGCAGCCTCCCAACGCCGACGCCGAGGCGACCGCCGAACATGCCCGTGACGTCCAACTCAAGGCGATCGACGACCTACTCTGGTATCAGAAATTGGGCGACATCGCCCGAATTGACAAGCACCGCATCGCGAGTTCCAAGCCGAGGCGCGTGACGAACCCGACCGCACCCGACGCGGGGGACCCCTTGGTCCTACCCGTTTACACGTTCGTCCCCAAGGCCATCGCCGCCGGCGTGAAGGCCCCATGCCTCGTCTTCGTCCACGGTGGAGTTCACGCCAATTTCGACACACATTATGCTCATATCGTGCGCGAGTTCCTCGATGATGGATACGTCGTCGTCGCCCCCGAGTATCGCGGGAGCACCGGCTACGGCGGTCACTTCCACGACCAGATCGACTACGGCGGCACCGAGGTGGACGACGTCCACGACGCGCGAAACTGGGCCGTGGGCGAATTGCCCGAGGTAGACCCCAGGCGCGTCGGGATCGTCGGTTGGAGTCATGGCGGACACATCGGCCTCCTCAACGTCTTCCGTTTCCAGGACGACTATCAGGTCATCTACGCGGGGGTGCCCGTCTCCGACCTGGTCGCCCGGATGGGATACAAGTCGGCCTCGTACCGTGACGAGTTCGCCCGTTTCATCGGCAAGCAGGCGAAGGACGACGTTCAAGCCTATCTCGACCGCTCCCCCTTCTATCACGCCGCGAAGCTGAAGTGCCCTCTCCTCATCCACTCGACCACCAACGACGAAGACGTGAACGTGCTGGAGGTCCACCGCCTCATCGACGCACTCAAGGCGGCGGGCAAGACGTTTGAGTCCAGGATTTACGAAAGGGCCCCAGGCGGCCACGCGTTCAACCGGATCGACACGCGCCTGGCGCGCGAATCGCGCGCGGAGATGCGCGCGTTTCTGGCCAAGCACCTGAAGGCCCCTCGCGGAAAGGACCAGCCATGAAAGACCTACCCAATCGCCGGACCTTCCTGGGCACGGCGGCGTTCGCTCTCGCCGCGCCCGCGTTCCGCGATGATCCGCCGGTCCGATTTCGCCTCATCGAGACGGCCGGTCTGCGACGCTTCGGCTATCCTGTCTCCGCGTTGCTCCCAGCCGGCACGCCCGACCAACCCTATCAGTTGGTCTCGGATGGACAAGTCGTCCCCGCGCAGTTCACGGCGACCAAGGGGCCCGCCGGTGGGCCGCGTGTCGCCCTCGATTTCGCGGCCAGTCTCGGACCACTTGAAACGAGGGAATACCAGGTCCAAGTCCGTGAAGGGGAGGCGCCGCCGTACGACACGCGACGAGGCATGACGATCGAACGGCCTGGTGACGGCCGGGTCCTGGTCCGCTCCGGTGCCGACCTGATTTGGGGCCTTCGCGAGGACCTCGACGGCCACCTCAACTCCGTCCATGGTGGCAGGCTCGACTACGTGGCCGGCGGCTCGGCCGGGTTGCTCGTCCGAGAACGCGGCGGCGACTGGCGCCCCTTTGAGCGGTCAGGGGCCAACGCCAGGGGAGAGCGGTCAGGCCCATTCGCGGCCATCGTCGTTTACGCAGGCAAGCGCGGGGACGTACCATGGCGCCTGGATGCAATTTTCCCTCGAACCAAGAGCTGGGTCGAGACGCGCTGGGAGGTCAACGACCCGGGGGCGAGCATCACCGGCCTGGGGGTCGAACTGGGGTTGCTCGTCGAAGGCGCTCCCACGCTCGTCGACTTCGGCACACGCGCGACGGTGTACGCAACCCTGAAGGGGGACGAGTCGATGGCCCTGGTCGCGGGCGGCTGTCCAGGCCACTCAGCCGCGGAACGCGGTTGGGTCGTGACCAAGGGAAACCAGGTCTTCGCGCGGGACCCAGGACTTGGGGGCGCCGAGGGCTGGGTCCACGTGATGGACCAGATGCGTTGCACGGCCGCCGCCGTGTCTGAGTTCGCGCAACTCGACCATCGCGACCGGATCGAAGTGACGGCGGGCGGACGTCTGCGAATCACGCGTGAGTTCGCGACACGGGACACCGCTCCGCCGGCCGGCCCCAAGCGTCTGGACTGGTGGTTGCACTTCGTGCCAATGCCTGTGCAGGTCGGCGCCTTGACCAGTCCGCAAGCCATGCAGTCGCCCTTGCGAGTCGAGTGGGATTGATCGAGGTCCCGGCCAGAAGTCCGCGATCAGACCGCTCGAAGAAGGTCGGCGCCCTCCCGCAGCCCCAGAGAGGCGACCGCGTTTGGGTGTTCCAGGGGTTTCACCCCTGGCGACAAACGGTCGCCCCTTCGGGCCGCCGCACACCCGGACGATCCCCTATGCCTCCCAGAACCACAACCTTCTCGGCCATTCCGAAAGTCCCCCAAATCATCATCTTGACTTCCGCAACATCATCCCGTAAACTCAGCTTGGTATGCAAAGATCCCCACCTGGAACTACCATCATGGCATCCACAGAAAAATCGGTCAAAGCCAATCAAAGCAACGCCAAAAA
>CALLYK010000575.1 GCA_937858365.1 uncultured Isosphaeraceae bacterium
GGGGCCGGATGTTCTTGGATGCCGGCTGACGGCTAGGTGCGACCGCGCTGGACGGCCGGGGCGTGGCGGCGTCTTGGAGCGCCTTGAGGACCACGTCGAGTTCCACGCGCGGGCCCCTTGTCATTACAACGCACCGCTCGACGACGTTTTCCAATTCTTCGACATTTCCCGGCCATTCATGACGGCGAAGGGCGGCGATCGACTCGGGGCAGAAGCCGACGACGGGCTTGCCCAGCTCATGAATGAACCGTTCGCGGAAGGTCTCGGCGAGGCGGGCGACGTCCTCGGGTCGTTGACGAAGGGCGGGCAGCTTCAGGGTGACCACTGAGAGGCGACCGTACAGGTCTTGGCGGATTCGTCCTTGCTCGACCAGGGCTGAGAGGTTCTCACGCGAGCCGAAAAGGACCCGAACGTCGGCCCGTACCGTCGCGGTCGAGCCGACCGGTTCGTATTCTCCATCCTGAAGAAGGCGATGGACCTTGAACTGGAGTTCGGGCGTAAGGGCGGCCACTTCGTCGATGTAGAGCGTGCCCCCCTGGGCCATCGCGACCTTGCCGGGGCGATCGCCCAGGGGGTCGTTGTAGGATGCCTTGCGGCCAAAAAGGTCGATCTCGAGGGCCGATTCCTTCATCTGAGCGCAAGAGACCTCGACGAACGGTCCCGCGTGGCGAAGGCTCTGGGCGTGCAAGGACCGGGCGAGAAGGGCCTTGCCCGTGCCGCGTTCACCGAGGATCAAGACCGACGCACGTGTTGGGGCGATCGTCTCGGCCAATTCAATCGTCTGGACCAGGCCGGGGTCCTCGCCAACGAGGGGCGAGCGTGACTCGCGAAGGGGCGCCACCAGCGGGGCTCGATGGACAGGCTCGTGCCCATGCCCGTTGCCGTGACCATTGGTGTAGCCTGCGCCATGGCCATTGCCGTTCTCGGGGCCGTGGCCGTTGGTGTAGGTCCCGGCGGGGCTGACGACGGGCCCATCGGCGAAGGCGGGTCGGGCCAAGGCGGCGTGTCGCGTGCCTTGCGTGACGAGTTCGGACTCGACACGCCCGAGCGCCTGGGCGACAGCCGCTCGAAGTTGCGCGGCGGCGATCGGTTGCTTGAGGATCATCGTCGCCCCGCGCTGAAGGGCCTCTTTGGTGCGCTCGGGGTGGGGCTGGTCGAAGAGCAGGACGACGGGCACCCTGGAGAACTTGCGCCTCACGTAGAGGAGCAGTTCCAGTCCTTCGGGGTCGGTAGGGTCGACGCCGGCGACCACCAGGTCGGCCGTCCCCTTCTCGAGGTATTTGACGGCGGCGCGATCGCTGTCGGCCTCGGTCAAGGATTGCCCGAGCGACTGCAGCATCGACCGTAAGAGGCCGAGGGCCGCGGGATTGGGATGGACGAGGAGGATGTGGACTGTGTTGTTCATCGATGGCCTTCTCTCGCGAACGGCACCCGCCTGGAAGGGGGGAAGCGGGACCAGGGCGTCATCCTTGAGAGAAAAAAAGGGCGTTTCCCACCGCCACGTGGCGTCAACGCACCACGACCGGGCCCACCCGGAAACGACCGGGTGGACATGCCGAACGTCGTGTGTTGGGGAGGAGCACCGACGAAGGGATGTTGTCAAACAAATACGTTATGGAGCGAAAGTCGTCAAAAATGTCGGACCCACGCACCGAGCGCGGTCCCGGGACATCGACGGCGCGGAGGTCCTGGAGAGGTGCCTCAGGCACGGGGATGGGCCTCGCGATAAGCATCGAGAATGCGTTCCTGGGTAACATGTGTGTAAATTTGGGTCGTTGTCAGGCGCCGATGGCCGAGCAGTTCTTGCACGCTGCGTAGGTCGGCCCCGCGATCGAGCAAGTGGGTGGCGAAGCTATGGCGCAAGGTGTGCGGACTCGCGGAGCCGTCCAGGCCGGCGCGCAACTGGCGTTCATGGAAGATCCGGCCGACACTGCGAGCAGTCAGCCGGGTGCCCGCCTGATTGAGGAAGACGGCCGCCTCGTCGGCACGGTGGGGCCGACGAACTTGCAACCATCGTGCCAGGCAAGCGGCGGCCATGGGACCAATCGGGGCCATGCGTTCCCGCTTCCCTTTGCCTCGGACCCGAGCGAGGGCCTCTTCCAGGTCCAGGTCCTCCCGGTCCAAAGCGACCAGTTCCCCCACGCGCAGGCCACCGCCGTAGAGGGTCTCGAACAAGGCCCGGTCACGGATGCCGACGGGCTCACTCATTGGGATCGCGTCGATCAGACGCACCACGTCGTCCACTCCCAGCGGATGGGGCAGCCGTTGGGGCTGCTTCGGGTTCCGCAGGGCGGCCGTCGGGTCCACCTGGACCTCGCCACACCGCCGCTCATGCCGAAAGAACGAGCGCAGGCTGGCGAGTCGGCGCGCAATCGTGCTGGCCGCGTAGCCTTGACTGTGCAGCCACGCCGAGTAAGTCCGCAGTCGCTTCGCGTCGATCTTCACCGGCGTTGCGGGCCGGCTGGTCGCCTTGAGATGGTCGCGAAACTGCTCCAGGTCGTCGCGATAACACCGCAACGTGTGTGCCGATGCCCCTTTCTCGTTCTGGAGGTAGACGAGGAACGCATCGATACGGGCGCGCAACCCGCCAATCGAATCGTCACTGGCCTCACTCGGGCTGCTCGTTCCCTTGGGTTGGAACATCGCTCCCTGACCTCTCCGTTCGGTCGCGCCTTGGACGACGCGGTGACGGACCACTTTTCGCCACCCTCGCATCGAGGGCCTTTCTTGCCGTCTTTCCAGAGGCGAACGCCTCGATTGACACTGGCCCGCGCCGACTCCGCCGAAGGGACATCCAATCTTCGTGACGGTCCAACGGGGCCATCCCCGCCCCACAGGACCTCGCGGACAAAGGGGCGTTGTCACCCCAAGCGCGGCGTGCCCAGCGTTGTCTCTACGCAACACGCGGCGGTTTTGGGACACCTGCCTTGGCCGGTTTCTCCGCTCGAACGCAACTTTGCATGGATCGTCCCGTCGCAAGTGAACGAATCGCGATCAGCCCCCCCCAAGTCAGCCCAATTAGGCGTGAATTGCGGCGTTTTCGGCTAAGGTGCTATGTCATCATGACCTTGCAAGGTGAAGACCCGGGTCGCCTTCTCGAGAAGAACGGGCGAACGATCCGGCCCTGGTCCTTATCTGTGGGTCGGATGCATCAGGCGCCCCTTAGCATCGGTCCGGGCGAGGTCGCGCGATGAGGACGACTCTCGTGAAATGGCAGCCCGAGCGATCGGGACACGCAACCGCCCACTCCTCTTGCTCGTTGCCCGCCGACTTAGTCCTGGTCCAAACCCGACGAGCGCACGCAGCGGAAGCCGATGTGATAGGCCGCGCTCATGGGTTCTCCCTTGCCGCGCGAGCCGACCAGGTATCTCGTGCAGTAGTTCTCGGCACACATGAAGGAACCGCCGCGCTGGACGCGCTTCGGGGTGCCTTCCTCGTCGGGGTCGTAGCTGCTCTGGGGACCTTGCGGATTGCGTGTGGGACTGCGCTCGTAGTAGTCCGGTCGATACCAATCGGCGCACCATTCCCAGACATTGCCGGCGATGTCGTACAAGCCGTAGCCGTTGGGCGGGAACGACTTGACGGGCGCGGTGGTCGCGAACCCGTCTTCCAGTTTGTTTTCCACGGGGAACTCGCCTTGCCAGGTGTTGGCCATGCACTTGGTTTCCGGACGGAGTTGGTCCCCCCAGGCGTATTTCTTGCGGACCAAGCCTC
>CALLYK010000576.1 GCA_937858365.1 uncultured Isosphaeraceae bacterium
ACCATACACTGCTCCGGCTCGAGTTCAAGGGCGACGAATTCCGCCCTCGGGGCCGAGTCAAGGTCCCCCCTTATCCCGTCTCGGTTCGCCTCTCCCGAGACGGCCGGAGCGCCTTCGTCTGCTCCCTTTGGTCGCGGCAAGTGACGCGCATCGACCTGGAAGACGGCGAAGTCACCAGGACGCAGTCAGTGGACTTGCCCTTCGCACCTCGTGGGCTGCTCCCGCTCGACAAGGCCGGAAAGCTCTTGGTGATGGACGCCTTCGGCGGGACCTTCGCGATGGTCGACATGGCGTCGTGGTCAATCGACTCGGTGCGTGAGTTGAAGGCGCATAACATCGTGGGCCTTGCCGTTCATCCCGACGGTCGGCACCTCTTGATGACACACCAAGACCTAAACCGTGCGGCGCGGTCAACTTCCGACGACATCCATTGGGGGTTCCTGGTCTCGAATAACCTGCGTTGGCTCCTCATTGAGGACCTCCTGGACCCCAGTAAGGACCCAGCCGATCGTGGCCGCGTGACGAACTTGGGTCGTCCTGGCGACGGAGGCGGCGACCCCGGCGGCCTCGCTCTGGCGCCCGACGGCACCGCCGTTATCGCTCTCTCAGGGGTCGGCCGCGTGGCGGTCGGGCCCGTGGATGAACCCGTGAGACTTCGCGTCTCCACCGGCCAACGTCCCACCGCCGTCACTCTCGCCCCCGATGGCCGCCACGCTTACGTCGCCAATTCGTATGACGACTCGATCACGATCATGGACCTACCGGAAGTCCAGGAGTTCGACACGATCGCGTTGGGGCCCAAGTCCCAACTCAGTCCGGTCGAACGGGGCGAGCGCCTCTTCCACGACGCGCGGCTTTCTCAGGAAGGCTGGATGAGTTGTCACAGTTGCCACGGGGCGGGACACTCAAACCATCGCCTGGCCGACACCCTGGGCGATGAGTCCTACGGCGCCCCCAAACGTGTGCCGTCGCTCCTGGGTGTGGGACTTTCGGCCCCTTATGGCTGGAACGGCAAGGTCCCGGACCTCGCCGCACAGGTCATCAAGTCCACACGCACGACCATGCGCGGACGAGGACTCAACGATGACGAAGTGGCCGCGCTCGTCTCCTATATGAAAGCGCTCGCCCCGCCGCCGTCCCTGGACCGACTGCGCGGCCGATTGGACGAACCAGGCATTCGCCGAGGCGAGGCGATCTTCGCCGACCGTTGCGAACGCTGCCATTCCGGCCCAGCCCGGGCCGATGGCAAGGAGCATGACGTCGGCCTGACCGACGAGGACGGCAACTCTCGCTTCAACACTCCTTCGTTGCTGGGTGTCTCGCAACGCGACAGGTTCCTCCACGACGGCCAGCATCGCTCGTTGGAAGACGTCCTCGTGAAAGACAAACACCCGCGCGACGGCCTTCCCCTCACGAACGAGGAAGCGGCCGACCTGATCGCTTATCTACGAGGACTCTGACCATGCGGTCGCTCGTCGTCTTCTTGGCCCTCGCGGCGCCGACGTTCGCTCAAGGCCCTTACGATCTGGTCATCCGCGGCGGCCGGGTGGTCGATGGCACCGGAAACCCCTGGTTTCACGGCGACCTCGCCATTCAAGGGGGCAAGATCGCGGCCGTTGGACACGTCCAGGGTGAGGCCCGGCGCACGATCGACGCGACCGGCCTGGTCGTCGCCCCCGGGTTCGTCGACATCCATTCGCACTCCGACCTCACGCTCTTCGACGACGGCGCCGCCCAAAGCAAACTGCGCCAGGGCGTGACGACCGACGTCCTGGGCGAACACACCTCAGGCGGACCTCACCAGGGCCTGTTGAAGGCGCGGACCGTCCAGGTGAAGGACCAGACCTTCACCCTGACGCGCCTCCGTGACTATTTCGACGCCGTCGAAAAATCGGGGACGGCCATCAATGTCGCCTCGTATGTTGGACTCGGCAACGTCTGGGGTTCGGTGATGGGGACTTCCTTCGATCGACCCACCGAGGCCCAGTTCGTGGCAATGGAGCGGGTCCTCGACGAGGCCCTCGCCGACGGAGCGATCGGCCTCTCCACGATGCTGGCCGATCCTCAAGAGATGCTGACGACCACAGACGACCTCGTGCGTTTGGCCCGGGTCTTGGCCAAACGGGGGGCCGTCTTTTCGTCGCACATTCGGAACGAAGGGACCGAGGTCCTCGACGCCGTGCGCGAGGTGATCGCCGTGGGGGAACGGGCCGGCGTCGCCGTGGACGTGATCCATATCAAGATCGCCGACCAACGACTCTGGGGCCGAATGAACGAGATCATCGGCCTCATCGAAGCGGCCCGCGCGCGTGGCGTCGACGTGCGCGCGAATGTTTATCCATATACGAGAGGCAATAATGATCTTGTGAGCATCATTCCTCCGTGGGCCCATGAAGGGGGGCGCGCGGCGCTGCTCGATCGCCTGCGCGACGACGGGCAGCGGACGCGCATGAAGAAGGACGTCTTGACCGGTCTGCCAGGGTGGTACAACCACTACTTGGCGGTCGGCGGCGACTGGTCGCGCATGCTCCTCAGCGCTCGATTGAGCGAGAAAAACAAGCGGTTTGAAGGGAAGACGATGGACGTGGTGCTCGCCCAGCGCGAGACCGAACCCGGACGCGACGCGCTCGACGCGTTGTTCGACTTCCTGCTTGAAGAGGGAGGCTCGATCGGCACGATTTACGCCCATCACACCGAGGCCGATATGGAACTGGCGCTCAGCCGGCCCTGGTGCTCGATCGGTTCGGACGGCTCGGCCCTGGCGATCGACGGCCCGACCCGAAAAGGGCATCCGCATCCGCGCAGCTTCGGCACTTTTCCTCGCGTGCTCGGACTGTATGTGCGTGAGAAGGGCCTTTTGGGGCTGGAAGAGGCGGTCCGAAAGATGACCTCCCAGAACGCGGCCAAGATCGGCCTAACGGATCGCGGGCTGCTTCGCGCGGGCCAAGTCGCCGACGTCACCGTCTTCGACCCGAAGACGATCGGGGACCGCGCGACCTATCTCGACCCGTTTCAGTATGCCGAGGGCGTGCGCTGGGTGGTCGTGAACGGGCAGGTCGCGTTGGCCGAGGGTCGTCCCACAGCGGCGCGCGGTGGTCGGGCCTTGCGGCGTGGACATTGAACCACGGGGGCCAATCCTCACTCGTTCGCGGGAATGAGCGGGGTCGTCTCGTTGCCGTTGGCAAGGTGCATCGCCGCGTTCCGTTCCACACGCAGGAAGGCCCGGCCATGACCAAGGAAAACGTCTGCCTCGCAAGCCGCCGCGTCGGCACAGAGAACGGAGAGATAGAGATAGCGTTCATCGAACCACGCCTCCACGGGCGACTCGGTCAGTTCGCCGTCGCGCCCCCGAAAAGGGAGCCGGGCGATCTGGGCGATGACGTTCGCCATCTCATTCACCCTTTCCTCCACGCGGTCAAGCCCGCCCAACCCAGCGACATGTTTGCGTTCTTTCACCATGAGTTCGTCTCCCGGACACTCCACATGGCCAGGTCTCTGGAAGCGATTTCGGCCAACCCCGATGGTCGGGCCGATGGATCGCCCCGGTCGCGCGTTCGCGAACATCCTTCCTACGAACGTTTCCATCCGATGGTTCATGCATTCACGCAACCAATTGTGAGCCGAACCGGTCAAGACGGTGCTTTTCACTCCCGGAGAATACCGATGAAGAACCTCAACTCGGCGGTTGGGTCCATCCGCGAAGGATGAAAAACCACAACGAGCGGCCTTGAACGTGTTCAGATCGGATGGTGGCCCCGCACGATTTCAAGGATCGGAGAGTGCAGGCGGCCGTTGGTGGCTAAAACACTTGAAGGCCGCAGACCCAAGGAGGCCCCTCGTCCATCAGTGACCTTGCCCCCCGCCTCCTCGACAAACAGGCGGGCGGCGGCGAAGTCCCAGGGCGAGAGGAGGTACTCGAAGAAGCCCCCAAAGCGACCCAGGCCGACCCAGCAAAGGTCGAGCGAAGCGGTCCCCAACCGTCGAATTCCGTGGATCTCGGCGCGGATCAGGTCGCCCATCGCGGCCAGGGTAGCGTCCATCAAGGCATCACGATCATAAGGAAACCCGCATGCGAGCATTGCTTGATTCAACGAATCGTGGCCGTTCACACAAACGCGCTGGTCGTTGTGGAAGGCGCCATGGCCTCGGATGGCACGATACCATTCGTTCGTGTTGGGGTTGAGCACCACGCCCACGAGAGGTTCGCCGCGTTCGTAGTAGGCGATCGAGACGGCGAAATGGGGCAGGCCGTGGGCGAAGTTGTGCGTGCCGTCGAGCGGGTCCACCACCCAGAGTCGCTCGGCGTCGACATCGGCCGTATGACCTTCTTCGGCCAAGACATCGTCGCCGGGACGACGGCGCCTGATCACATCGACGATGGCGTGTTCCGCGGCGAAGTCGGCGTCGGTCACCATGTTGGCGACGCCCTTCGCGCGTGCGGCGACGCTTCGTTTGAAGTGGTCCATCACCAGGAGACCGGCGGCACTGGCTGCCTCCTCGGCGACTTGCAATACATCGGAACTCATGAATGGCACCCGAATTTCACGGTCGCGCGGGTTGGACAGACGAGGGCATGAGTATAAGGGGAGAGGGCCCTGGCGGTCCCCATCTTGGTTGGGGATGATGAACGGAAACAGCAAAACGTCCCCCTGGGGGAATCCGACGATGACGAGGGCTTGGAAGTGCCTTCTGGCGTTCATCATCGGCCTGGTCGCGACGAGCGTCGGACGGGCCGACGATGGCCTCACACTGAGCTGGGAAAACGAGGTGCTCACGGTCAAAGGGGACTTCCCCGGCGGCGAGATCAAGGTCTGGTATCTGGAGGCCTTCTGCCGCCCCGGATCGACCGACCGTGATTGGAAAGAGACCGTCATTCCTCACAAGACCAAGCTCGTCGAAGCGAGCGCCGACGGGCGCCTGATCAAACTGCGCAGTACCCTGGAAGACGGCGTGATCGTGGACCACGTCCTCAAGGCGGGCCGCGACGAGGTGGACTTCAACCTTCAAGCGACCAATCCCACGGCAAAAGCGTCCGAGGCGCACTGGGCCCAACCCTGCGTGCGCGTGGACAAGTTCACCGGGGTCGCCCCCAAGAAGGACACCGAGGAGTACCTGCCTTACTGCTTCGTCTTCCTGCATGGCAAGGCGGAGCGACTGCCCACCCAGCCCTGGGCGACCACCGCGCGGTATGTCCCCGGTCAGGTTTATTGCCCCAAGCATGTCGACCGAAACGATGTGAATCCTCGGCCTCTCAGTTCACTCGTGCCGTCGAACGGCCTCATGGGCTGCTTCTCGAAAGATGGGACGAGGGTGCTCGCCACCGCGTGGGAGCCCTATCAAGAATTGTTCATCGGCGTGATCGCCTGCCTTCATGCCGACTTCCGCCTCGGCGGCCTGGCCCCCAACGAGACCAAGAAGATACGGGGCAAACTCTACATCACGGGTGCCGACATGAAGGCGCTGGAGGCCCGTTATCGAGCGGACTTTCCCGAACACGCGAACTTGAAGTGAACTCGATTGAGGTGACTTCCTTGTGATTTCGACCCGTTTAGATGCTCCGATCGTCTTGGTCCACGGCCTTTTCGGTTTCGATCGACTTGGACTGGGGCGATGGACCGTCTTGCCCTATTTTCGGCGCATCCCGGAGGCGATGCGCGCCGCGGGCAACCGGGTGGTGGTGCCGCGCGTCCACCCGTTGGCGGGCATGGAGCGGCGCGTGGCGGAACTGGCCGAACACCTGGAGGCGGTTTGTCCCGAAGGCCCCTTGCACATCATCGGCCACAGCATGGGCGGGCTGGACGCTCGCTTGTTGCTCAGCGAAGCGACATGGCGACGGCGGGTCTTGTCTCTGACGACGATCGGCACGCCGCATCGCGGCACCGCACTCGCCGACCTTTGGCGGGCCCGCTTGGGCCTCCCTTCAGGGATCGTGAGACGGATGGGCCTGGACCACGACGGCCTGCTCGCGGTGACGCGCCGAAGGGCCCGCGCCTTCGACCGCTCTCATCCAGAACCGCCTGGGGTCGTCTGCCACAGCATCGCCGGCAACCCGGCCGACGAGGACGTCTGCCTGCCGATGCGGCCCTTCCACTGTGAACTCAGTCGGCATGAAGGCCCCAACGATGGCCTCGTGCCGATGGAATCGGCGCTCGGTTTCGGCGACCCCTCGCCCCCCTGGCCAATCGATCACTTGAGACAGATGAACTGGTTCCCGAAGCGTCAACCCGATCCAAAAGAGGACCCGATAGGACTCTACGAAGGGGCCCTGCAGCGAATCGCCCAATTGGGGCTCGGCGAGGAGGCGGCCGTGGGTGAAGGGGACCAGAAGACGTGCGAAGGCCGCCCGTCGCGTTGACTTCCCCAACCTGCTGGAGACAATGGAGAAAAGACCAAGGCTTTTGGGGGGTCATCCCATGAAAAGTCCATTCCCCGGTATCGACCCTTACCTCGAAGACCAAGGGCATTGGCCTGATTTTCACAACACATTCCTCACGTCATGTCGTGATGCTCTTCTTGATGAATTGCCGGACCATTACGACGCCCGGATCGACGAGCGCTTTCGACTCTTTGAAGTGGACTCGGTTCGTCCTCGTCTCATCGAACCCGACGTGGCGATCACGAGGCGGAAGGGGCCCTCGACCTCGGTGGCCGCGAGCGGTGGACCCTTGCTTGTGGAACCGGTCCTCGTGTCGATCGGTACACCGGAAGTCGTCGAGGAACGTCTCACCTGGGTGGAGGTTCGTCGCCTGCCCGGGCGCGAACTGGTCACGGTCATCGAACTCCTCTCGCCGAGCAACAAGTCGGGGCTGGGTCGCGAAGACTACCTGGACAAGAGGTGGGCGACGCTCCGTCAATCCGTCAACCTCGTGGAGCTCGACTTCCTGATCGGCGGCCGGCGATTGCCCCTGGGCGGCCCCTTGCCGCCCGGAGACTTCTACGCCGTGGTCACGAGGGCCGGCCGGCGGGAGAATTGCGAGGTATTCGCTTGGAACATCGACCAACCTCTGCCGCTCGTGCCGGTCCCCTTGAAGGCCCCCGACCCTGACGTCCCACTCGACCTCCACGCGATCTTCCGAACGACCTTCGATCGAGGCCGATATCCCAGGGTCGTCGATTACGGGGCCGCTTTGGGCCTCCCTCTTCCGCCGGAGGTCCGGGCGTGGGCCGAACTTCAGGCCCGGTCGATCGCCACGGGTTGAGGGCCCGCGGGAAGGCCCGTTGCACACGCGACCGGGGAGCGGGGAACGGGTTGACGTGTCCCAGTCGGATGGGTCGGTCCTCGCCCCCATCGCGTCGGCGCCTAGAATGGACTGGGGCCGCGGCAGGCCCGACGTGAGCGCCCGGACCGCGGTCGGTAAGGAGCGAGGCGATGACCACCGAAACGAACTTGACGAAACCCTGGCTTGTCGCCGTATGGCCGGGCATGGGACATGTGGCCGTGAGCGCGGGCTACTACCTCATGGCGAAGCTCGGCATGCACTTACTCGCCGAACTCTCGGCGAACGAGTTCTTCGACATCGAGCATGTCGAGATCAAGAACGGCATCGTCCAGAAGGGGCGCATGCCGCAGAGCCGCTTCTGGGTCTGGAAGGACCCGAGGGGCCGACGCGACCTCGTCGTCTTCATTGGCGAGGCCCAACCGCCGCTCGGCAAGTACAAGTTCTGTCAACGCCTCCTCGAATTCGCGGGTACGTTGGGCGTCGAGCGCGTCTTCACCTTCGCGGCGATGGCGACCGACATGCACCCGGGCCACGTCTCGCGTGTCTTCGGCGTCGCGACCGAAGAAGAGGGGATCGAGGACCTTCGACCTTCCGGACTGACCGTCCTCGAAGACGGCCACATCAGCGGTCTCAATGGCCTGCTGCTCGGGGCCGCCGCCGAGGCCGGGATGCGAGGTGCCTGCCTTCTGGGAGAGATGCCACACATCTTCGCCCAACTCCCGTTTCCCAAGGCGTCCCTGTCGGTGCTCGAGGCCTTCGCCACGATCGCGGGGATCGACCTCGATTTCACGGAGATGATCGAGCAGGCCCGCGAAATGGACCAGAAGCTGGGCGAGGTCCTCGCTCAATGGGAGCGGAAAATGGGCCAACAACAAGAAAGTGAAGAGGAGGAATCGTTCGAGACCGGCCCCATCGACGACGAGGATCGCGCGCGGCCCGACGACTTGACGCACATCGAAGACCTCTTCGGCAAAGCGCGCCAGGACCGCAGCGTCGCCTACGAACTCAAGCGCGAACTCGACCGATTGGGTGTCTATCGCGATTACGAGGACCGTTTCCTCGACCTTTTCAAAACGCCCGAATAGCGAGCCTTCATCATGGACGTGCCTCGGATCAGCTCGCGATTGCTGCTTGGGCCGAACGACCTTCCCGCCTCGAACGACGCGTTCGAAGTGATCGGCGCGTTCAACCCCGGCGCGGTCCGCCTGGACGACGAAGTCGTCTTGCTCGTGCGCGTGGTGGAACGCCCTCGGGAGCGCAGGCGAGGACACACCGGCCTGCCGCGATGGGACGAGGAAGGGGGCCTGCAAGTCGATTGGGTCCCCAACGAGGGCCTCGACATGGTGGACCCGCGCGTCGTCAGGCGCAAGGCCGACGGTCTCGTCCGCCTGACCTTCGTCTCTCACTTGCGTGTCGTTCGTTGCGGCGACGGCCGAGGCGTGCGCCAAATCACGAACATCGCGTTTCGACCCGAAGGGCGATACGAGGAGTTCGGTGTTGAGGACGCGCGCATCACGACGATCAAGGGTCGGCATTACTTCACCTATGTCGCGGTCTCACGGCATGGCGTCGCGACAGCGCTCGCCTCCACCGCCGACTTTCGCTCGTTCGAGCGCCACGGGCTGATCTTCTGTCCCGAGAACAAGGACGTGGTCCTCTTTCCGGAGGAGGTCCGGGGCAAGTTCGCCGCCCTCCATCGTCCGGTGGGCGGACAAGCGTTCTGTCGTCCCGAGATTTGGTTCGCCTCGTCGAACGACCTGCTGGACTGGGGCGGACACAAGGTCGTCAACCTCGGCGATGAGGATTGGCAGTCGGGACGCGTCGGCGCCGGCACGCCGCCGATCGAAGTGGAGGGGGGCTGGCTGGTCCTTTACCACGGCAATCGGCGGCCAACCCAGCCTGGTGAAGTGGGGGCCTATTTCGGGGCCGCCCTCTTGTTGGATCGTGAGGCCCCTTTTGACGTTCTGCGAAGGTCGAGTGGCCCGTTTCTCGTACCTGAGATGGCCTTCGAGGTGAACGGCTTCGTCCCCAATGTGGTCTTCCCCACGGGCCTGGTGCGTGATGAGGGGAAGCTCTTGGTCTACTACGGCGCCGCCGACACGGCCACAGGGGTCGCCGAGTTCTCCGAGCGAGGACTGCTGGAATCTCTCGCGGTCTGAAGACGGAAGCACCCGCCCAGTCCACTTCAATGCGAAGGGTGAAACAAGCGCCGATAGAGGGCCAGCAAGCGGGCAAGCCGTCTGCCGTGATAAGGGAAAAGCTGCGGACGAGCGCCGCCGGCACTTCGCTCATGCACTGCGCGCGCCTGGACGAACTCGCGCAGGCCGGCCGCCCCGTGGACTCGTCCGTAACCACTCGCCCCTTGTCCACCGAATGGGGCGGCGGCATGGGCCGTCGGCGTGACGGCGTCGTTGATGCCGACCATGCCCGCGCGCACGCGTTCGGCGACCGCGCGAGCGGCGACAAGGTCGCGTCCCCAAACGCTCGCGGCGAGCGCATATTCCGAGGCGTTCGCCGCCGCGAGCGCGTCGTCCACCGTGGCCACGCCGCGCACGATCACCACAGGGCCGAAGCAGCCCGAGAGGGCCCCTTCCGGTCGATCGTTCCTGGCGAGCAAGACGGTCGGCGGATAGAACGAGCCCGGCTCGCCTTCGTCGGGCAAGACACCTCCCGCCAGGAGCTTCGCCCCAGCGTGGACGGCCTCTTGGACCACACGATCGAACCGCTCACGGGCAGACCGTGAGATCATCGGGCCGATGTCGGCTTCGTCCGTCTTGGGGTCGCCCACGCGGAGCGCCTTCGCCCGCTCGGCCAGATCGTTGGCCCAGGGTTCGGCATCACCCACCACATAAACGCGCTTCACGGAGACGCACGTCTGTCCGCAACCGACGAAGGCCGACCAGGTGAGCGCAGAGGCCGTCTTCTCGCGCGGGGCGTCGGGTAGGACAATCGCGGGGTCGAAGCCGGAAAGCTCCAAGATCGCGGGGACGCCGCGTCGCGCAAGGGACTCCAGCACCATGCGCCCGCCTTCCACCCCCCCTGTGAACATCGCCTTGTCGATGGCCGCGAGGACCAAGGCGCGACCCACCTGGGGACCACCGAAGACGGTCGCCACCAGGCCGTCGGGTAAACCCGCCGCGTCGAACCAATGCTGGATGCGAGCGCCGAGTTCGCTCGCGTATTCCGACGGCTTCCAGACCAGGCCGTTGCCCGCCGCGACCGCCGCCGCGATCGCCGGCGCGTTGAGAAACAAGGGGTAATTCCAAGTGCCGAGCTTGCCGACGACCCCATACGGGACCCATTCCAGCTTCGCGGTACGCAGCCCCATGAACCACTGCCAACGCGCGGGCAAGCGTTCATCGACAAGGGCCCGACCACCATGTTTGACGAGCCAGCGCAGGACATCCAGGGTCGTCACGACTTCGATCCGGGCCTCGTCGCGCGGCTTGCCGACCTCCAGTGTGATCGCCTCGGCCCAAGCTTCGGCCTCGCCGGCCATCGTGGACCAGGCGCGACGTAAGGCCGCTCGACGCTCAGGCCAAGAGGTCGTACGCCACCGAGCTTGGGCGGCCCGAGCGTGACGGACCGCCTCCGCGACGTCTTCGATTGGGGTGGGAGCGCGCCGACCGATTTCGGCCCCGGTGGCCGGGTCCCGCGCGATGAGCGCGTCCGTTTCCGTGTTGCTGGTCATGGCGCTTCGATATGCCTCGGGGACCTCCGCGTGATCGCCGCCCGCGACATTGTAGGCGATCAGAAGGCCCCGGTCTTCAAGGGCGCGTTTGTCGCGGTGGATTGACCGTAATCGGTGCCTCGCCATTGGACGCGGCCGGTGAGGCAATGGACGATCGCGCGTAGGCTGATCCAGACCGAAAGCCAACCGGCCAGGGGATAGAGTAGGCCGTAGAGAGCGATCGCGGGGGCCGACCACGCGTACATCCGCACGAGCACCGACTGCTTGAGGCCCTGATGGATCAGGCTGAGGACCAGCAGCCCCCAAGCGAACGCCCCACTCGAGCCCGCGACCAACAAGACGATCGCGACCAGAAGGGCCAGGTCCCCCGATTGGCTGAAAATCAAGGGTTCCACGATCTTCCAGGCGATCCGCTTGGGCTCGCGATCGAGTGCGTCGTAAAGAATGCGGCCCCAACCTCGGACCATCTGTCCGAGCGATGTGTACATACGAGTCGAACTAATCTCCGTCGTCACCGCGCATCGGATGCGATGACCGGCCGCCTTCACACGACGCGCAAGATGGATGTCTTCCACGAACCAGGACCGCACCGCCTCGTGGCCGCCCACCTCTTCGTAGGCGTTTCTCGCGATCAGGATGTACTGGCCGTTGGCGAAGGCCAACTTGGAATCATCACGGTTCACGTCGGCCAGGGGATACGACCGCATCAGGACGATCCCCTCCAACGGTTGAAGCACCCTCTCCCAGAACGACTCGCAGCGCGACGCGGGAAGCAGACTCGCCATGAGGGCCCCTCGCGAGCGAGCGTATTCCATCATGATGGACAGGCTCTCAGGCGAGTGCAGGGTGTCGGCGTCTAGGAACCAGAGCCATCGGCCGCGGGCCTCCCTCGCGGCGACGTGCAGCGCGTGCGACTTGCCCGTCCATCCTGGCGGCAAGTCCTCAATGGCGACCACGCGGACGCGCGGGTCGCTCGCGGCGGCCCTCTCGCAGACGGCGCGCGTGCCGTCGGCACTACGGTCGTCGGCCACGATGATTTCCAGATTTGGATACGTTTGCGCTCGGACCGAATCGAGGCACGAGGGCAAGGCATCTTCCTCGTCGCGGGCTGGAATGAGCGCAGTCACGAGGGGCGGCCCGTCGCACGAAAAGGTCGGCGAGGCCATCGTTAAGACGTCCAGCTCTCGGTGGATCTTCGTGATGAGCACATGGCGCACGACCCATGAGATCACGATCAGGCCGTAGAGGGTGAGGAAGGCCCCTTCGAGGATCGACACGGCGGGCCCCTCTCAGGCATCAAGGTCATGGAGCTCGTGGGCCCGAGGATAGGCCATCGCCCCGAGCGCCAGAGCGACGACCCAGAAGGGGCCCACACCGTCGATCCGAGGTCGCACAAACCAGCCGTAGGCGAAGCCGATCGGTATGGCAAGGGCCCCAATACAGGCCGAGACCAGATGGGCCTTGTGGAACTGGCGGCCCCGCGTCGCCTTGGCCCGCAATCGGTCGCGCGCGGCCAGGACCCGCCGCGCCAGCACGCTCGCCACCGTCAAGACGAAGAGGCAACCGTAGGCCCATACCTCAATGTCGCGAGGTGGCATGAGCAGATCGCCGCGGTCCTTCCGGCTGAGCATGAACCCGCTGGCCGCGATCCCCAGGCCCACGAAGACGAGGACGTTCATCACGCTCGACCGGGTCCGGTCGAGGGCCTCGTTATCGGCGACGGACAGGGTCGGGTCTGAGGTCATGGGCGACCCTCAGCCGCATCTCGCCGCGTCAGGCGACGGCGCAGGCCCAAGATCAACTCGACCTGGCCGACCGGCTGGTTGGTCAAGCGTGCAATCTCCTCCGACGAGGTCCCCGCGTCGGCCAGTTCCAGCACCCGCGCGTTCCGTTCGGCATGCCCCTTGGCCACCGGGTCCTTCGGCGCCGACAAGTCGGGCACCGCGATCAAACGAGGGGCGGGCGGCAAGGCCTGGTCCTGATGGGCGCGGGCCGGCGGGACCTCCCCTCGGGAAGGCCCTTGTTGGGCCGCCGCCGCGGCGACCCGTTCCAGCAGGTCCTCCAAGGCCCGACGCCGGGCCATCAGGGCGCGGGCCAGGACCACGGCCTCGGTAAGGGGCAGGGAGCGCGTCCGCCACCAGAGTGCCCCGGCGATGGCCGAGACCACGGCGAGCAAGACGGCGAGGACCACGATCGCGATCAGGGCCAATGCTGGCGACATCGACGGGCCCCCTCCGTGGGCCGGGAGCGACGGGATTGGTTCAGACGATGACCTCGGGAATCAAGGGCCGCCGGCGGAGGTCCTTCCCTCTCGATGGGCTTGATGGGCGGCCAGATAGACCTCTCGCAAGGGGACGCCCCGCTCGTTGGCGATCCGGACGCAATCGTCATACTCCGGGCTGAATGTCGGCCCGCGACCATCGAGCCAGGCGAGCTTGCCCAGCACGGGGCCCAGGGGCGTCTCCACCGTCAGGCCCTGGCGCTCCCGCTTGTGCCGGAGCACCGAGTAGCGGCGGATGCCCAAGGTCGCCGTCTCGGCGAAGACGATCGACTCCAACTCATCGACCTTCGACTCATCACATAAAAACGTCAGCACGGCTGCCGGCCGGTTCTTTTTCATGATCACCGGGGTGACGTATGCGTCGAGCGCACCGGCCTTCAGGAGACGTGTCGTCGTGTGACCAATCACCTCGCCGGGCACGTCGTCGAGGTTGGTTTGACAGACCCAGACACGATCAGCCGCGGCCTCCGACTCGGTCGTTCGACCCACCATCAAGCGGAGCACGTTCGCCAGGCCCTTCGGGTCCTTCGTGCCGGCCCCAATGCCGATCGCCTCGATCGTCATGGCGGGCAGGGGGCCGAAGGAGGCGGCGACCGTCGTGATGATCGCGGCACCGGTGGGGGTCGTTTGCTCGAACTCGGCCGTGGCCTCGGCGAGCGGCGTCCCCTTCAGCAGCTCGGCGGTCGCCGGGGCGGGCACCGAGAGCAGGCCGTGCTCGGTCTGGACCTGGCCGCGCCCCGTCGGCACAGGGCTCGACTCGACCCGCTCAACACCCAGCAAATCCAGGCCGACGGCCGAGCCGACGATGTCCACGATTGAATCCACCGCGCCGACCTCGTGGAAATGGACCTTGCGCAGGTCGGTACCGTGAACGTGGGCTTCCGCCTCACCGAGCTTCCGGAAGATCCGTTTGGCCAGGTCGCGTTGCCGGTCGGTCAGCGCGGCCCCTTCAATGATCGCCTCGATGTGATGCAAATGTCGATGGTGATGTTGCGGCGGGGCGGAAACGCGGGCGTGGGTCGCGCGGAAGCCGGCGCGCTTCACGGTCTCGAAGGTCAGCTCGCACTCCAGGCCAAGGCCGCCGACCGCCTGGACGATCGAAGCGCGATCGACCCCGGCGTCCACGAGGGCGCCCAGAGTCATGTCGCCCGAGATGCCGGAAAAGCAGTCGAAATACGCCAGACGCACGATGCGGGGGACCTCGTCACGCTCATCTTGCCCGACAGACACGCGGCACCCATTCTACCCGGTCCCCCCTGGGGGACAAGGCCGATCATCAACCGCTAGCCGCGGGTCTCGGCGACCGGCCCCTGGCTGTCCACCATGGTCGGCAGGCCGCCGTTCCTCGCGAACCGGAGCGCGTCCAGGACCTCGATCGGCACGGCGAGGACGACCGTGTTCGAGGCCGATGGACCCAAGCCGTCCACGGTCTGCAAGGTCCGGAGCATCATGGCCCCGGGGCTCTCCGCCATGGTCTTGGCGGCGGCGGCCAGGTTGAACGCGGCGTCCCTGTCCCCTTCGGCCTTGGTGATGGTCGCTCGCTTCTCGCGCTCGGCGGACGCTTGCCGCGACATCATCTTCTTCAATTCCTCCGGCATGTCGATGTCTTGGATGCGTAGCCCGGTGATCTCGATGCCCCAGCCCTTGGTGTCCTTGACGACGTGCTGCTCGATGGCGTGGGCGATCTCCTCGCGCTCGGTCAAGAGCTGGTCCAGGGTCATCTGGCCGATCACGTCGCGCAGGGACGTCTGGGCGTAGTTCGACACGGCGAAACGGAAGTCCTGCACCGAGATGATCGCCTCGGCCGCGTTCGAGACGCGGAAGAAGAGGACCCCGTCGATCGTCACCGGCACATTGTCTCGCGTGATCACTTGCTGCTTTGGGATGTTCACCGAAATCACGCGGGTGTCGATCATGCGGGCCTGTTCGATGATCGGCACGACCAGAAAGAGGCCAGGGCCGCGCATGTCCTTGTAGCGGCCAAGGCGGAAGACGACCGCTCGTTCCCACTGCGCCGCCACGCGCACCGACGAACTGATGAGAATGTCGATCGGCAGGAAGACGACGAACAGCAAGACCCCCACGACCGGGTTGCCGAAGACACCCACGGCGACGCTGACCAGCAGGCCGATCGCCAGCAGCAAAATGAAGATCAATGCGGAGATGCTGTAGTTGAACATGACTCATCAGTCTCCTTGGTATTCATGCGTCACGAAAGTCTTCCAGATAAGACTCGTCCTCCAGGCCCTTGAGGTAGGCGAGGGCCTCGTCCACCGTGGCCACGGGCACGCCGATCGCCCGTCCCGCCTCGTCGAGCTCACGGAGGAGCAAGAGGTCCTCCAGGTATGCCGACCCTTCAAGGGCCCTGCGCTGCCTGGGGTTGAGGGTCTTCTCACGATAGGCGAACGACTGGTTGTGGTGTTCGATGAGCCAAGCGGTGCGCTCGGAGATGGCCCCTTGGAGCGACGCCAAGCCGGCCCGGACGTGGTCGCGCGGGTCGATCGCCTTGCCGACGTCGTGCAGCAAGGCGGCCAGGAGGAACTCCTCGTCGTAGGGCCTGACCGCGCGGGCCAGCTCGAAGACCTGCAAGCTGTGGAAAAGGGCGTCGCCTTCGGGATGGCGTCTGGGGTCCTGCTTGACGGTCTCAAGTGGGAGCAGCCGCATTCTGTAGAGGGCGAAGCGGTCGATGTGGTCGGCGAGTTGTTGGACCTCGTCGTCGGGCTCGGGCCCCATGTCGGCCGCCGACGCCTCTTGAGAGCGGAGCAGCTCCAGGACCTGAAGCCGCACCTCGGAATCACTCGGCAGGTCTCCGGGCTTGATCGTCTGACCCAGGACCGCGGCGGCCCGACGCTTGGCGGTGTAGTAGTCGGCCTCGGTCGCCTCGCGGAGGGGGCCTTCGAGGCCGTCGGGCCCGAGTGTGGGCAAGAGTCTGCGGGCGGCCTCGACGGCGATCTTCCGACGGAGGCGGTCGTCCTTTCGGCCTGGGCGACGATGTCGCTTGTACTTGTCGAACATGATCTTCATTGTAGCGAGACCACCGTGTCCGTGGCCACGAGAAGCGCCCCTTTCGCCGTGAACTCCGCGAGCACGCCCGCCTCGGCGGTTGGGTCCACGGCCCGGACCGCGTCGACGACCACGGCCACCTTGGCCCCGCGTTCGAGCAGGCCCAGCACGGCCGCCTTCACACAGTAATCGGTGGCCACGCCATAGACGACGAACGTGGGGGACCCTCCCAGATGGTGCGCGACCACCCGACCCATCGACGGACTCGTGAACACGTCGTATCGACACTTTTCAATTGTCAGGTGTTCCGAGGCCAGGTCGGCGTCGTCGCAGTCTTCGCCCAGCCTCACGACCCGGCCGGCGGGCCAGGCGGTCGCGTCGATCCGTGCTTGTCCGGCCGTGCCGATGAGGCAGTGGGGCGGAAAGGGCTCCGGGTCGGGCTCGTCGAGCGTGTGGGCGCACGCGGTCGCGATCACGGGCACACCGTGCGCGCGGGCGTACTCGGTCAAGCGGCGCAGATTGGGCACGATGGCCTCGGCCCCCGGGACGGGCAGGGCGCCCGTTGGTCCCATGAAGTCAAGCTGGGTGTCGACGTCCACGAATACGAGAGGGCCTTTCATCATGAGTATGTCCATGAACGTTCACTTTTAAGATGGTCGTTCCTCTTCCAGGCGCAAGATGTTCTCAACGAGTTCCTTGAGCCGTCGCAGGCCCTCCTCGGATTGTTCCCGCATCACGTTCCGGAGCGCCCCGCGATCGGGGAGTAGGTCCTGGAAGGGGGACTCGTCGTATTCGAGTCGCCGACGGAAGAGGACGTCGTCGTCGAACGCGTCGAACGTGTACGTGATCGTGGCCAGCGAGGAGACCTCCTCCAGGACGACCCGCGCGGGCCGCTCGTGCTCGGCGACGCGCCAGGTCACCTGGGCGACCACACCACCGATCTCGCCGACCTCGTGGATGAGGTCGCCCAGTTGATAGGGACGTTCCACGACGCCGCCGATCCCGCGGGTGGCGGGGTGCCAGCGCGGCCAGTATCGGGCCATCGTCACCAGGTCGAAGACCGCGTCCAGCGACCCGTGGATTTCCACACTCGTTTCGACGTGGTCCATGTTCATGGTCTCCCGGTTCATGTCCTCAGGCCGACAGAAACATATTTCGTCTCGAAATAGGCGTCGAGCCCTTCGATACCGAGTTCGCGGCCCATGCCGCTTTCCTTCATGCCGCCGAAGGGGCATTGCGGAGTGGCGGGGACCGGGTCGTTCACGCCGATGATGCCCGCTTCCAGGCCCT
>CALLYK010000577.1 GCA_937858365.1 uncultured Isosphaeraceae bacterium
GGGGAAGCTCTGGGTCCGCACGCGCTCCCACGACGAGCCTCGCCAGCGCATCGGCAGCGTGACGGGGAACCTCCAGACGCGGTCGCCGTTCTCGCCTTCCATCGTGCGCCTGGACATGAACGGCCGACGGCGCGAAACGGTCCTCTTTGAAGAAGGGACCGGATCGTGGGCGATCGACGCGGGCTTCGTCGAACCGGAATGGCTCGACCTGCGTTGGTCCGAGGACGACGGCGATCGTCGCTTGATCGTGGAATTCAAGGAACAAAGCCTGGACGGCGAAACGCGCGTAGACCTGCCCTTCCACAATGACTCGGGGGATCAGGCGACCCTGACCGTGATCGGGCGGGCGAAGTTGGTCCCATGAGATCGTCTCAGCCGCGTGGGAACAGATCGATCGGGCACGTTGGGACACCGCCGTGTCCGTGACCCTCTCCCCCTCTCCGCATCAAGGGAAGCCAACAGAAGGGGCCGAACCCGCCGGCGAGGGTCGGGACGGAACATGTGGTCGGACGCTCAAGGCACGCGCAAGTGGTCGAGGATGCGACCGAGGAGGTCATCGGACGTGAGGCCCTCGGCGTCGGCCTCGAAGCTGACCAGGACCCGGTGGCGGAGGACGTCGCGCGCGGTCGCTTTCACGTCGTGCGGGGTCACGTAGTCGCGGCCTTGAAGCAGGGCGTGGGCCTGCGCGGTCCTCAAGAGGGCGAGGGTCGCCCTGGGAGAGGCCCCAAGGTCGATCAAGGGGGCCTGGTCCAGTCCATACGCGGCCGGGTCCCGGGTCGCCCGAACGACGTCCACGAGATACTCCTTCACGGCCGGGGCCACACGGATCGCGGCCGTTTCAGCACGCAGCGAGGCCACTTGCTCGGGACCGAACAAAGGCGGCGACGGCGGCCCGTCGGCGAGGACGCCCGGCATCTCCAGCATGGCCAACTCGGCATCGCGTGCCGGATAGCCCACGACCAACTTCATCAAGAAGCGGTCGAGTTGGGCCTCGGGCAAAGGATAAGTTCCCTCTTGCTCGATCGGGTTCTGGGTCGCGAGGACCCAGAAGGGGTCCGGAAGCGGGATCGTCTCGTCGCCGATGGTGACTTGCCGGTCTTGCATGGCTTCAAGCAGGGCGCTCTGGACCTTCGCCGGGGCCCGGTTGATTTCGTCGGCCAGAAGGACGCTCGTGAGGATCGGCCCGCGCCGGACCTCGAATGTCCCCGTCGCGGGCCTATAGACCTGCGTGCCCAGGAGGTCGGCGGGAAGAAGGTCGGGTGTGAACTGGATGCGTCGGAAGGGGAGATCGAGGGCCCTGGCCAAAACGCGCACGGCGCGCGTTTTGGCGAGGCCGGGGACCCCTTCAATCAAGACATGGCCGCCCGCGAGCATCGCGATGACCAGCCGCTCCAAGAGGGCCCGCTGGCCGACGATTTGGTCTTCCAGGCGTTCCAGGAGGGCGGCGAGGACGGCCGTCGAGTCGGTGAGGGTGGACGACTCACCGGTCGGCCCTTGGGGACCCATCAATGTCATGCTGGGCGGGGCCCCCGAGGAGGGAACGGCGCGGGGACCGCTCAACGCGCGCGCCGTCGTTCCATGAGTTTGCGGAGGATGGCGTCGGCGGCTTCGCTCGAGTCCTTGGACTCAGCGGCCTTGGACGCGGGGCTATTGGCCTTCAACTTGGCCGCGTAGAAGGGGTTGGACTCGTCGATGAATTCCTCGGGCATGTCTTCGGCGCCCTCGTCTTCGTCGAGTTCTCCGGTGATGGCCGAAAGGTCGTCTCCTTCGCCGGCCCCTTCGTCCACGGTCTCGTCCTGGTCGATGTCGGTGGGCGTGGGTGTGGGCGTCGCGGGTCGCATGTCAGACTTCGGCTTCGTCTTGTTGAACGTGCCGAAGGTCATGGTGTCGCCTTGATAGAGTTCGCTGCTGCTATCGGGGGCGGGATGGTCCTTGTCGCCGACGAGCCAGGAATCGATCTCGTCACCGCTCACGCCGTCGAGGGAGGTCCCCTTGGTGGGTACGGCCTTGGCGGCGGCCTTGACCGAACCGAGGATCGAGACGGCGAACGTGAGGGGGCCCACCTGGACCAGGTCGCCGTTTTTGATGGACGCAGGCTCGCTAAGGGGCTTATTGTTGAGAAGGGTCCCGTTGCGGCTCCCCAGGTCGCGGACGGTCACTTCTTCATCCACGACGCGAAACTCAGCGTGTTCGCGACTGACCAACTCGCTGTTGGGGCGGAGGTGGCAGCCTTCACCACGACCGATCTTGAAAACGGGGCCGGTCAGAGGGATGACCTTCCCCTCCGGCTTTCCTTGCACGACGATTAACTGAATCTTCATGAGTACCGCCCCAGGGGGAAATCGTGCGCGGGTCGCTACGAACGACCTCTCAGGACCAAGGCCGCGGACGCGACAATCCTGGAAAAGAACATGGTGCCGAGAGGGTCGGGGCCATCCGAAATTGAGTGGCTGTTAGCATAATCCGCCAGGGCGTCCGGCGAAAGACAGCGCTCCTGCATTTTTCTGGACAAGACGCACCGCGGCCGCGCTCCCCGAACGACCCATTTTCCCTGTCTCATCGATAAATTCACGTTCCGGCGGCCCTTTCATCGGAGGTGGGTCTTTTCTGGGACACACCGCGGACACACCCGGCATCGATTCGTGAGCATGACTTTGCTCGACAGCAGGACGCCGTGAGTGGTCCTCGCCGGACCCTGTCGCTCAAACCCAGCCGTGTCGTTTGCGGAGCCACCATTCCAGCGAGAGCGCGATCGCGAAGAGGAGCAGGAAGGGCCAGTTGTCCACGAGGCGATGCTCGCTCTGGACCGGGTATTCGGTGAAGACCGACGTGTCCAGTGTCTTGAGGTACTCGGCCAGTCGCTCAGGCGGCAGAAACTGGCCGCCGGTCGTCTCGGCGACCCGGCGCAGGAGCGAAGGATCGGCCGCGGGATTGGTCAGTTCCAGGTCGTCCTGGAAAACGATGAACCGAGCGGACGTGGTCCCGAGTTCCAGGTCGCCACGTTTCGCCGTCACACTGGCGCGGAACTCGCCCACTTGCTTGGTCGCGAAGTAGGTGCCGCGCGCCTCCTCGCCCTGGTTCACCATGTCCACCTTCAGGGCGGTGGCCCCCGGCTCGCCCAGCGGCGTGATCGTCGTTTCGAACTGGACGTCGAGAAGCGGTTGCCCCTTGGCGTCGAGGGCCTTGGCCGTCAGGTCGAGGCGCTGGCCCAGGGCCACCCGACGTCGGTCGAGCGCGAGCTTCACCTGGCTCTGGTTGTCGTCTTCCTTGTGGGCCAGCCAGAGGACCACCTGGCGCCAGAATTTTCGGTGGGCGGCCGCGATCTGTTCGTCGCCCTGAATGACGGCGGCTCGGGCCCAGGGCCAGGTCTCGCCGCCGAAGGCGATGGTCCGCCCCTGGCCGATGTCCATCGCCACGAGGAGCGGGTCACCTTGCGGCGTATCGGCCAAAACACGGGCGATTCGCTTGGGCGGACCAAACCGATTGGCCCCGCTGATCGTGGGCAGCCTGTTCCAAAGGTCGGCGCTGGACGCCTTGGATGGCCCGATCTGCATCAAGTAATCGTCGCTCCCGCCCGGGTGAGGCACCACTTTCAGGCCCGCTTCACCACCGTCGATCTGGTCGTCGCCGGGCCGGATCGTGATCGGCAGGGAGTCGGCCAGGGGCGTGCCGGCCCAGCCACCCGCGGCGAAGCTGTCGCGACCGCCGAGGGCGATCAAGCCGGCGCCTCGATCGACGGCCTGCTTGAGCAGGGTGTGCTGCGTGCGCGTGAGGCGGTCCGCGGCGATGTCGCCGAGGACGTAGACATCGTACTTGCCCGCGAGTTCGGCATCGTCGAGGTCGCCCCGATCGCCGCGCGCCGGTGAGCGTAGGACCTTAAGGTCGGCGTGGATCTCGGGGGAGGCGTCCAAGGCGCTGACGAGGTAGAGATACTCCCAGGTGAAGGAGGGCCCTTGCAGAAAGAGGACATTCAAGCCGCCCGACATGACGGTCACATACGTGGTGTATTCGTTGTTGCTTTTGACGAGTTCGCCGTCTTTGGGTCGGACCCGCAACGTAACGCGCTTTTCGCCGGGGAGGTCGGGCACGTAGCTCAGGCCGCTAACGCTGACGATCTCCTGGTCCTCGGGGGCGGTGACCTGCTTGGTGGCGACCTGGTTCCCTTCCACGAGCAAGTCCACGTCGATCGGTTGGTTGCCGAAGCCGCGAACTCGCAAGGTGCCGCGCGCGGGCATCTGGTTCTTGGTGTAAACGGTGGAGGGGACGATGAGTTCGCGCGCGGAAAGGTCACGCGAGCCGGAACCGGCGGCGGCCTGGCCAAAGCCGACGGCCACGACGGGGACCTGCTGGGTCCGCAGGCGCTCCGCCGCGTCGAGGGGCGGCAAGCCCGCGTTCGAACCGCCGTCGCTGAGCATGATGATCGAGGCGAGGCGCGTCCCCGACTGCCGCTTCACCGTCTCGATCAGGGCCGTGCCGATCGCCGTTTCGCGCTCGGGCTCGGCGGTCGCCGTGTCGTCGGGGTCGAGATCCTTCAGGTCGCCGCCGAAGGCGTAGAACTTCACGTCGAGGTCGTCTTGGCCGAGGCCCTTCACCGCCTCGCGCGCCTTGTTGAGGACCTCGCGCGCGGCGTCGCGTCGCGACTGACCGCGGAGTTCGTCGGTGATCCCCATGCTGCCCGACGCGTCCACGAGGAAGGCGACCGAGGCCGGTTGTTTCACCTTGCGCGAGAGGACCAAAGAGGGTCGAAACATGGCCATCAGGCACATCAAGACGGCCAAAGCGCGCAAGCCGACGGCGAGCCAACGCCAGCGCCCCGACGTGCCGCGCAGACGCGAACGATAGGCCCAGACCGTGGGGACCACCACCAAGGCGGCCACGACGACCAAGAAAGGCCAGGGGAAGACCGGACTCAACGAGACGCTCATGCGGCCCTCCCGGCGGGCACGGGTGCCGCCGTGTTCCGCTCGCGATGAAAGCGATTGGCCAGCAGGTTCTCGGCCGTGATCAAGGCGAGGACCAAAAGCAGCAGCCAAGGGAAGACCTCATGGCCGATCCGGACCTCGGAAATCGCCCGCTTGAGCGATTCGGTGTCCTCGGCCACGGCGTAGCGACCCTTGCCGAAGAGTTCGTCGAGTTCGGCGGGCGTCAAACTCGTGAGGACGGACTCGGCGGGGTCGGCGTTCACGCTGAAGCCGTAGTTCGACGTTTGACCATCGGCGGCCGTGGCCGTGATCTGGCCCTGTCCGAGCGCCTGGGGCGGCTCGATCAGCAGGCTCGAACGTCCCGCCGGGGCCCCCAAGCGGTTGGCGGGCGTGTCGCCGGGCCCACGCACCAGCAGGCTCGTGAAGCGCTTCGATGGGTCGAGGTTCACGCTGATGAACTCGCCCGCCTGATAGTTCCAGCGCTCCGACGTGGCCCCGGCCAAATAAGGGACCGCTTGCGTGAGCACATCCAGAAACGACCAGTGTGGCGGGAGGGGCCAATCGGTCCAGGCGGCCGGGTCGTCGGCCCGGTTTCGGGCGGAGAGCGGGACCGTGAAAAGGAGCACATGACCGGGCCGAGGTCCGGGCACGTCTCGTTCCAGCAAGGCCGGAGCGCCGTCTTGAAAGGCGAGCAGGGTTCGGGCGTTGGTCGTGTTGGGCGTCACGCCTTGGTAGAGAGTCACGCTCACGCCGGCCAGGTCGGCGTCGAGGTTGGCCACTTCCGATTGTTCGCGCGCGAAGATCGGATGGCTGTAATCGGCCTTGCCGAAGCTGGTCCGTCCGCCGTCGGGCCGGATGACTTTGTTCAGGGTCGCGGGGAGAAGGCGGGTGGGGGTCGGCTCAGAGTAGGAAGCGGCGTCGACGCGATTGCCCAGGCCGATGATGAGGCCGCCGCCGTTGGCCACGTACGAGCTGAGCGAACTCCAGGCGTTTTCGTCGACCTTGCGGACGTTGTTCAAGATCACGCATGCGTAATCGCGGAGGTTTCCCCAGGAACGCTCGGGAAAGCGCGCCGTGAGGAAGCGATCGACCGTGAAGGCGCGGGGCAGACCTTCGGGCGGGTCGGGCGGGTCGAGCGCTCCGGCGGCGTAGTCGAGGTCGTCGTTGAGGTCGGCCAGGACGAGCACGCGGAAAGGCTTGCGGACCTCAAACGTGACATGGCGATCATCGTCGAACGGCATTGGGTCGGTGCCGGCGATGTGGAGTCGGCCGGTGTGCAGGCCCGCTTCCAGCGCGGGTGTCCGGAACGAGACGGTGACCTCGCCGTTGGCGGGTATCTCCACGACTTTCTGGTCGCGCTTGGTGGGGCCGTCGAGATAGAACTCGATCGTACGCTCGACGGCCGGTCCGGTGGCGCGGACGACGCCGTCGATTTGCGCGGGTTCGCCCACGGCGATGATGCCGGCGGTCGAGCGGACTTGGGCGTCGGCCAGGCCGACGTTGACCGGCTCTTTCACGCCCAATCGCAGCAGATAAGTGGGGATCGGCACGTTGGCCTTCTCCACCTTGTCCAGGCCGTCGACGGGGCGCTGGGGGTCCCAGGCCGGGCGCGTGAGGTCGCTGAGGACGAAGACTTCCTTCCGCGGTCGATCGCTGCCCAAAACGGCCGCGAAGGCCTGGCCCATCGCCGCGTTGAGTTTGCGGTTCACGGGGCGGAGCGTGCGGGTCTCCACGCTCTTCCGAGCAGCCGCTGGCGAGAGAGACATGGGCACGCCGGGGTCGGCCGAGTCGATCACGAAGACGTGGCTGGCCTCATGGGTCTTGGCCAGCAATTCCTCCGCGCGTTTCTTGGCCTCGCTCAGTCGGTCTTGATCGCGCTCGGTGTACTGCATGGAGAGGCTGGTGTCGAAGACGAGCGCGAGCGCGGTGGGGACCTCGCGATCCCCCAGGCTGGCCTGGCTGTTGTAGGCGGGACGGGCCAACGCCAGGGCCATGAGGGCGATCAGGGCCATCCGGGCGATCAAGAGCAGCCAATTCTTGATCTTGATCTGTTTGCGCGCCTTTTGCGAGCGCTCGCGGATCAACCAGAGGGCGGGAAAAACGACCGGGTTGGGAGACTGGCGCATCAGCAGGTGGAGGATGAGCGGGATCGCCGCGAGCGCCGCCCCCGCGGCCAGACCGACCGTGACGAACGTGATTCCCATGGTCTCCTAACCTTGCGACTGACGGTTGAGCAGATAACTCATGAGGGCCTTGTCGAAAGGCATGCCGGTGTGGAGCGGGACATAGTCGATGCGCGCCCCCAGGCATTCCTTGCGATAGCGTGCGCGGAACTCGTCGAGTGCTTCGAGATACTCGGCCTTCACGCCGTCGGCGTCGATCGTGAGTTTGTCGGATGACTCGTTGTCGAGGAATTCGACCATCCCCTCGAACGGAAAAGTGACCTCGGCCTCGTCGAGCACGTGGAAGAGGATGACGTCGTGTCCTGAGTAGCGGAAGCGATGAAGGGCCTTCAGGATGGGCGCGGGGTCGCCGGAGAGGTCGGAGAAGACCATCACCAGGCTCCGATGCCTCATCATGCTGGCGACCTGGTGCAGAGACTTCGCCACGTCGGTGGCGCCCGAGGGCGTGAGGCGGGCCAGAAGCGAGAGGATGTTCCCCAATTGCGATCGCTTGCTCTTGGGGGCGAGGCTCTGCCGCACGGCCGTGTCAAACGAGACGAGGCCCACGGGGTCCTGCTGGTGGATCATCAAATAGGCGAGCGCTGCGGCGAGGCTGATCGAATACTCGAACTTGGTGAGTTCCTGGCGATACGTGTAACCCATGCTGCCGGAAAGGTCCATCGCGAGGTAGCCGGTCAGGTTCGTCTCGGCCTGGAACTTCTTGATGTAGTAGCGGTCCGTCTTGGCGTAAACGCCCCAGTCGATGTCGGCGATGTCGTCGCCCGGTGTGTACTTGCGGTGCTCGGAGAACTCGACCGAAAAGCCATGAAAGGGGCTGGCGTGAAGGCCCGAGATGAAGCCCTCGACGATGAACTTGGCCCGGAGGTCCAAACGCGCGACCTGGCGAATCACCTCGGGCTTCAGATATTGCTCGGCGGCCTTGGGCATGCGGTCCGTCCCGGTTCTGAATGCGCATGAAGAAGAGGCGGGGAAGGTCCCGGCGGAGGCAACGCGGCCCCCGAAATCGCACAGTCAGGGGCCGCGGCGAACGTGCTCACGTTGTTCCGTCCGATCAAGCCGGGGCCCCTTTGCGCTCGTACTTGGGGACCTCGGGCTCGCGCACTTCGGCCAGCAAGCGCTTGATGATGCTGTCGGCGGTCTCGGCTTGCGCTTGGGCCTGGAAGTTCATGCTGATTCGGTGTCGAAGCACGGGCCCGGCGACCTTGCGGATGTCGTCCAGGGAAACGCTGTAGCGGCCGTCCATCGCGGCCATCGCCTTCCCCCCCAAGATCAAGTTCTGACCGGCGCGCGGGCCGGCGCCCCAGTCGATCAGTTCCTTGATGAACGCGGGGCTCTTCTCGTCGGCCGGTCGCGTGGCCCGGACCAGGCGGGCGACGTACTTGACCGTGTGGGGCGCGACGGGCACCGACATGACCAAGCGCTGGAGGTTCAGGATCGCCTTGGCGGAGAGCACTTTCTTCAGCTCGGGGGCATCTCCCTTGGTGGTCGAGTCGAGGATCTTCTCTTCCTCTTCCAGGCTTGGGTAGCCGACGCGCACGTCGAACATGAAGCGGTCGAGCTGGGCCTCGGGGAGGGGATAGGTGCCTTCCTGCTCGATCGGGTTCTGGGTGGCGATGACGAAGAAGGGCTCCGG
>CALLYK010000578.1 GCA_937858365.1 uncultured Isosphaeraceae bacterium
CCACCTGGGTGGACGAGTCTGCCCTCGCCTCGTCGCGGTCCGTTTCGGTGCAGTTTGAGAAGCTGACCAGTTCCCGGGCGAGCGCGGCGAGGAACTCGGGCCCTTCGCGTTCGAGCCTCTTGATGTCGAGGGTCTCGCCGGGACGGTGATGATCGCTGAGGCGCTGGACGAGTCCGGCGAGGTCGTCACGGTTCTGAGTGTGGGTCTCTTGCATGGGCACCTCGGCTTCCCATGACTTTAGTCTCTCCAGGGGTCACGAGCCAAGAGGGAGCGTCGCCGCATCACAGCGAACAAGGCCAGGGCCGGAAGCGTCAGCGACGGTCTTACTCTCGACGCTTCCATGGGAGACGCGGCGATTGGGGTCACGTGGCCCCCCTTTCCTTCAATCTGTATGGTCTCCACGATCATCCTCCTCTGACCTCAATTTGCTCTCGGTCTTGAGGAAGTCCCTGTGAAGTCATCTCATTGGACGACCTCTCGCGGTACTATCGCTTGAATTCCACGTGCTCCAACCACGGCAAACGCGGGACAGGAAACCGCTCGTTGAAAAGACGCCATGTCGCTACTGATGAGCATCGAAAGATCCGCCGCTCCAACTCCAGGGCACGACGGACGTGCTGACGGCGGCCTTGGTGACGTCGCGTGAGAGTACCGCGGTCAGCACGTCGTTCGTCGAGCGGCAGTACGGCGCGGTGGGCCTGCGCTACGCGTCGTAGGCTCGCAAGACATGTCTCTTTTGAAAAAGCTTGCGTTATGATGAGGCTGCGACATACCTCATGCCGTTCAGCGACAACTTCCGTTTGTCCGCGCGTACGCTTCGGACCACGGACGAGTCCGGACGGTGCTTCGAGCGGGCCCCGGAGAAGGAGGCCGGGCTGACGGACCTTGTTCGGTCAATGACTGGATGGCCGAGGTCCCTGACGGTACGAATCGGCTTGGCGACGAGGGATGACGGGATGTCCCTCTTCTTCGAGGGTGCTCCAGGGCCCCTTGTGGAACACAGCAAGCTCGGAGTCCCCTGCGAAAGAGGGCCCTCTGGGCGTTGCCCTAGGCCCACGATGCGCCGCCCCATCGAGCGAAATCCCATTGCGAGTGAGAACTCGTCCCGCGGTCAAGCCATTCTTGGACCGCTCTCGCCGTGTCGAGCCCAGCCTTCGCCCGAAAATACTGATCACATTACATCAAAAGGATCAATTTCAATCAGCGAAAAAGAAGATTACTTACTGGAATGTGTTGCTGACTCCCTTGAAGAAGTGATGGACCTTCACTCCGAGCGCGTGGCCGACCAGGCATGGGTCACTTCCGCGATCGCCGACTGAAGGGTCCGCGCATCGACTGGTTTCGTTAAGTGGGCCGCGAAACCCGCATGCTCACTCATCTTGAGGTCGTCGTCGGAACCGAAGCCGCTCAACGCGATCGCCGGGAATCGTCCACCGACCTCGCGCATCAGGTCGAACCCAGTCCCGTCCAACAACTCGATGTCACTTATCATAAGGTCGAACGAACAAGAAGCGAGGAGTGACCGGGCCTCTGCAATCGACGCCGCCTTCTCGACGACATGTCCTGCGCGACGCAGAACGAGGTTGGCGTATTCCAGGGTGTCTCGATTGTCGTCCACGAGGAGGATGCGGGCCCGTCGCGCCGCTTCGGTCGCGAGCGGACGACCCAGCGACATCCGACGATGGACCTCTCCCGGGGCGGTGACCGTGCTTAACTCGACCAAGAAGGAAGCACCTTTGCCGGGACCGTCACTGGTTGCGCTCAGTTTCCCGCCGTGGCGTAAGACGATGCCCTGGCTGATCGCCAAGCCCAGACCTAACCCCACAGTCCGACGCTTGGCCGAGTTGCCCCCGCGCTCGAAGGGGTCGAAGATCTTAGGCAAGTCCTCGGCCGTGATCCCTTGACCTGAGTCCCGGAATTCGAGGGCGACGCGGCGTTGGTCTTCTCCAGAAGGGGAAAGCGCCTGGTTCCAAGAGCGGATCGTCAGCTCGCCGCCTTTTTCCGTGAACTTCGCCGCGTTCTTGATCAAATTCCAGAAGACCTGGATCAAACGGACCTCGTCGGCACGCACATGATGGTCCGGGGCGCCGAGGTCCAATGTGACGCGCAGCCCCGCTTCAAGGATGTCTTTCCGGCATATTTCGATGCCGCGTCGCAACACTTCATGGACGTCGACCACGTCCAGGTCCAAGTGTAAGGCATCGTGACTGACCCTGGCGACGTCGAGAAGGTCGTCGATCATGCGGGCCTGGAGGGCGACGTTGCGGCGGACCATCTCCCACATGGGACCATCCGGGAGGCGGTCGCCGCTCTCTTGGGACGAGGAGACGGCCATGAGGACGGGGGTCAATGGCACGCGCAATTCGTGACTGAGCATGGCGAGGAACCGGTCCTTGGCCCGACTCGCCGACTCCGCCTCCAAACGTGCTGACTCCGTGCGGGCCAAGGTCAACGACCGTTCACGCTCAGCGCGTGCGATAGCGGCGTTGTCCACACGGGCCGAGGCATGGCCCACGCCCAAGAGAAGAAGCGCGAATGTGGTTGGGATCGCGAAGTAGAGCCAGGCGCTACGGAGCGAGGCCTCCACGGCGAGACACTCGCTTTCGAGTCGTTCGTTCTCGGCGAGGAGTAACGCGGGGATCGTGGTCCGAAGCCCAAAGGGAGCGCGCGAACTCTTCAGAGGTGTCGCGTCGGTGCCGCGAAGCGATTTCCGGTAGGCACGCTGGACCGACGAAGCTCGGAGACTCACGGCCCTTCGGACCTTGGCGATACGACCAGCTTGATCAGGGCCGGAGGAGATCATCCCGGAGAGTCGGGTCGCTTGGTTGTCGATGCCCTCCAACGAGCGGATGCACTCGGCGAGGGCCTCCTCCCCACTCGTCTTCTCGAACGTGTCTTGGGCCCGCTCGGCTTGGTCAATCATCTGTACCAACAAACCGATTTCACGTTGTGCGCCTAGGGAGCCTTGGACACTCACAAGACGTGCCCTCAGGCCCCTAAGTTCTCCGCCCGTCAAGAGGGCCTGGGCGACCAGGGCAAAGACCGCCGTGACGAAGCAAGCGCGTGTGAGAACCCTCATGGTCCACCTCATCGCGAGGTCAATCCGGAGCGTGCTGGTCGTAGTGCGCGACGGCCTGAGGACCCCGCCCCGTCGTGGATTGATGTGGGATAAGAGCAAGGCCGGCGAAGTTACGTTCGCGCCTCACGTTGAGATGCAACTTGGTCGGCTGCGCAAAACGAACGAGCGTGAATCGCCCGCTTCATGAGCAAATCCAAGAATAAGCGATCCCCGAGCAATCCACAAGGGGAGAACACGCCATGTTTCGCCCGCCCCCACCGAAACAGCAGCTGCCATGTCATGCCTTGGGGGCTTGCCCTGACACAAACCGCCGTCGTCCTCATCTCCTGGATGGGAGAAATCCAATCGGCCGGCAAGAGAGCACTTTGTACGGGTTGGCTCATAGCGTAAGTTCGTTGGTGCGGAATTGGAATTGGCCCTCAGATTGGCGTGCTCTGACGGACCCTTGGAGAATCGAACCAAAGCGCGTCGCTCACGGGAATGATCATGCGTGACCGAATCATTATTTTTGCCATGTTTGCATGTGCCAGTCTGGTGGGCATTCACGGTGCCTACAACGCGATGACAAGCGGCGACCGACTCGACAAGGACGTTTGCACGCCGATGCACGCGCTCGACGCCTATTCGGAAGCTGGCATCGTTCGCGCCGGCGAGCGTTTCGCGAGAGAGGGCTTCGCCGTCACGTGCGCCCTGCCCGATACAGGTTATGGCAATCGGTATCCCGGGATCGGACTGACGGGGCCATCCGGCCCTCAGGCCGGCGATCGCGTCTATCACGGTGACCCCCCGGGCGCCTATTGGGTCGTGGGTCTCCTGATGCGGTGGGCGGGCGAAGTCCCTTTGTCCTTGCTCCGCCTCGTGCCGACCCTCGTGGCCTTCGTATCGACCGCCGCGTTCGCCTGGGCACTCGCGAAGACCCTTGGGGAGAAACAGGCGCTTCTTGTACTCGTTCTCTGCCTGGCCACCCCCATGTTCTCGAACATGGCCGATAGTCTCTACTACCACGGCTATTCTATGGGGCTCTTGCTGGTCCAGATCGCGATCTTGGTCCCTTGGTTCGGGACCAGCGACCCTCGTGGCTCCGTCATGCGTTGGGGCGCCCTGGTCTTGATCGGCCTCGCCCAGGGGTTGCTGTCTTACACCTATTGCGGTGTCCAGACCTTCGCGGCGGTGCCGATCGCCCTGGTCATGACGCCCGAGGATCGCGCCATCGATTGGAAGCAAGTATGGGGGGTCGTCCTCGCCTCGGGGTCCGCCTTCGTCCTGGCCCACCTCATCCATTTGGGCCAGTCCTGGCTCTATTTTGGCGACGTTCGGATGGTCATCGACGAATACATGCATCGAGCGAACAAATCTTACTGGTTGGATGAAGCGGGCCTGGCGAAGCGCACCTCTTGGGAGTTGCGACTGTTCGGGTTCATCGAAACGCTGCGGACCTTTGGTGCCTGGACCCATCTGGGGGGCCCCGCCGCAGTCGCCGTCGCCGCGATGACCCTGATCGCGGTCACCTTTCGCCGCTGCGTCGCCACCCTCACGACCGGCTGGCAATTCACTTTCCGATCGGCGGCGGGCCCGCGCGTGGTCCTCGGTCTCGTCGCGGCGGTCCTCGTCGGGAGCTCCTGGGTCCTGATGAAGCCCCATCACGCGATCGCTCATATGAACATGACGGCAAGAACGATGGTCCTCCCTTATGTTCTTGCTTCGATCGTCCTGGTACGGCACGTCCGAATCGGGGTCTCGCGCGGCGAGGCGACGGTCACGCCTGGATCGTGAAGGGCCGGTCCCCCGGAGCGCGGACAGGCGCGCCGTTCCCGCCCAGGAGTCCCGAAAGGGCCCTAACTTGAAGGGCCTCGCCGCGCGAAGCTCTGGCGTTGGGCCCGGTTGGACGGAGGACCCGAGTGTTGGGGTCGCCCCCGTCTCGCCTGTTCCTCGCCACGACGGCGAAGGCCACGATCAGGTCGTCGCGGGTGCCGAACTTCCGGTCGCGGCCCGCGCGACGCACCTCGACGGCGGCCGGACGCGACGCGTTGGAAAAGCCGTTCACCGCTCCGTCAAAGTCCAGCGCGATGTGCAAGAGCGGCCCTCGGGGTGTCGCTCGAATGGCCCGGACGGCCGTCATCCTCACGGGCACGACGGGAGGCGGCGTTGGCGGCGGAGGAGCAGGGACCTCATCGTCCAGGATAGCGACCTCGATTGAGGATGGCTCGGCAATTGTCACCCAAGAGCGAGGTTGGAGCTGGACCGTGAAGGTCAAGACGCGCGCGGGGGCTAGGTCGCCGTTGTCGAGGACCGGCACACTCAAGACGGCGGTCGAGGAGCCCGCGGCGAAGGTGACGAGGCCCGTGCCGGTAAGGAAGTCGCGTCCGAGGACCGCCGGAGATGTGCCCGTCGGCGCGATGGTGTATGGGATCGTGCGCTCTACCGAAGTGTCACCCGCGCGTTTGACTTCGACCCGAGCAGCGCCCGCGTTCTCAGCGACCGTCAACGTGGCCTTCTGGAAGCCGACAACGGCCGTGCGCTGAGTCTCGACGGTGACGGTGGCGGTGGAAGTGCGGTTGCCGTCGGTCGCGGTGTACTGGAACGTTTCAGTGCCCGTGAAGCCGGGACGAGGCATGTACACGATTCGATTGTCGTCGACACGAATGCGACCCCATGATGGGTTGGTGGTCGAGAGGATCGAGAGCAAGTCTCCCTCCTGGTCGATGTCATTCGCCAGGACGTCGATGGTCAGCGGAGTGTCGACGACGGCCTCGGCGCGGTCGTCACCGGCGAGGAGACTGCCGTTGTTTTCTCGAACCGTCATGATCGCGACCGCGGTGGTCCGACCGCCGCCTGCGTCAACCACCGTGAACCTGAAGGCCGCCGGCCCGGTGATTCCCGGCAGTGGCATGTAAACGGCGCGGTCCCCCACGAGTTGGACAGAGCCGACGACGGGCGACTCCACGCTTTCAACCATCAGGGCTTGGCCTTCCGGGTCGTGGGCCCGAGAGAGCAGGTTGAGCGTCGCCGGGTTGTTGGCCAGAGTGACGGCCGAGGCGTCTTCGACCACCGGCTTGCTGTTCACAACGAAGTCATACGTGCGTGTGACCGTGTTCCCTTGATGATCGGAAACGGTCAAGTCGAATCGATAAGTGCCGGGGACCGTCGCGGACGTGTTCGTCAGCCTCATCGGCGTCGTGATCGCCAGGAACGCGGGAAGGCCCGTCGCGGAGAGCGAATAGGGCCCCCCACCTCCGCCAAGGCCGGAGAAGTCCCAGTTCAAGAGGCCCTTTGTCTCCTGCACGGTGCCTAGGGCCCTGGGCAAGAAGTCGAGGGCGTCTTGCACTGTGATCGGGATCACGGCCCTCCCGCTATTGCCGTTGGCGTCCGCGGCGGTGATCGTCGGGAAAAAAGTACCCGTGGAGATCGGGACGCCGACGAGGAGGCCCGTGATCGGATCGAGGGTCAGGCCGTCGGGCAGCGAGCCATTGGTCAGGGCGAACCGAAGCGAGTCCCCCGATGGACCGCCCCTGGCGACGAGACGCCCCTTCGCCGTTTGGCCAACCGTCTGGGTCGGCACGAGCGAGCCGTCCACCGCGATCGGATCGAAGATGGTCATCGTGGCCCGGCGCGTGCCGACGCCGCCAAGTGAATCCGTCGCGTTCACGTCGAACGTGTAAGTCCCGGACCTAGTTGGTGTGCCGTTGAACAGTCCGGCAGAAGTCAGGGAAATGCCGGGTGGAAGGACCGTCAACTGGCTGATGGAAAACACGAAACCCGTGCCTGAGCCGCCCGATGCAGCGAGAGACGCGTTCATGTAGCGGCCGATTTGCAACGCTGACGGAACGCCGAGCGAAAAGAGGGTCGGCACGATGATCGGCGGGTTGATCGCCACGCGGACGTTGCGGAACGTGGGCCCATTGGACGAATCGTAGGTGACGACGAAGGAGTAGCTGCCTGCTGTCGACGGCGTCCCGACAAGTGAGCCACCGTTGAGCCACATGCCTGGAGGCAACTCCCCGGCCGCTAGCCGTGGGTTCGTGCCGATGGCTGGGTCCAGGATGACCTGAGAGAAAGCGCTCCCAACATTGCCCAAGGGGATGGAGAGCGTTTCGATTTGGAAGGAACAGATGGTCGTCGCGCCCGTTGAATCGACGACCTGGATGGTGAACACGTCGAGTCCACCGCCGCCTTCCGTTGGTGTCCCGACAATGGAACCATCGGTCGCGACCAGTCCCAGGCCTCCGGGCAGGGCGCCATCCACGATGCTGTAGCGCAGTCCCGCCCCGGAACCTCCGACGGTGGCCAGATTGCCGCGATACGATCGCCCAGCCACGGCCGGCGGCAGCGAGACGGCCTTCAGGTCAAGGACCGAATAGATGATCAAATCGCTGCTGACGCCCACGCTCGGGCCGCTCGTCCCAGTCGCTTTGTCGTAGATGCGGAAGTTGATCGACGTAGCGCCGGCGGTGGTGGGCGTCCCCGTGATTCGGCCGTCAGGAAAGAGCGACAAGCCGTCGGGAAGGGCCTGGTCGGCCGTGACCAGGATGCTCCCGGAGTATGCGTAACCTGTGATCGCGGCGCTGAAGGGCCTGCCCACAACGCCCGCCGGCAGCGTGGTGTCACCGGCGACTGGAAGGTTGAGAGGCGCCGCTGGGGCCAAATTGAGGCTGATGGTGCCGATGACACCGCGTCCGTCGGCCCCTTGGATCACCACGGGCCTTCCCGACCCCGGGTAAATGCCGGAGGTCGGTGTACCGTGGAGACGACCGCTCACGTCGAGGGTCACGCCGGGAGGAAGGACGCCGCTGAAGATCGTGTAGCCCAGTACGTCGCGACCTGGGGACTTGATCGTGAAATCAATCGGTGTCCCCACACTCAACGACGTGAACGCGGGAGTCGTGGTCAAAGCTAGGGCGACAGGGTAAACGCGCAAGAAGAAGTCACTCGTGAAAACGACGGTCCCGCCAGAGGTCCAGACGCTTTCCTTGATGCGGAGCGGATAAAAGCCCGGCGTGGTGGGTGTGCCGAAAAGGGCTCCCCCGGAGAGTGAAAGGCCGGGCGGCAGCACGGGGCCGTCGGTCGTGGGGACGAACTCGAATGACGAAAGGAGGCTTCCTCGCGACACGGAGAAATCGTGCCGGTAGAACTGACCGACAGGTGTCCGCTCGTCGGCCACTCCGAGGTTGAAGTCCCTGGTCGCCTGGTTGCCGATGCGATCAAGGGCCGTCACGCGGAAGGCGAAGTTGCCAGGTCGCGAGGCCAGACCACGCACCAAACCGTCAGGCCCGAGCGTCAGGCCGGGAGGCATCCCGGGACCGGCCGAGAACACGTAAGGGCCGCCCGCGCCCGCGTCCACGTTGGGGTCGACGATCACTGGTGCGGCCTCGGTTGAAGAGGCGTATTCAGTGTTCACCAAGACCGTGCCAAGGAAGCTCAATCCGCTGATGTTGAACCGTGATTTGCCGTCGGCGATGATCCAAGCTGAGCCTTGGCTGTTGTTCGGGTTGAGGTCGAGCGTCGTGGTCAGGGCCGTGGCGACCACCGGGTCGGACCGCGCGAACGTCGGCTGCGAGAACACCGTGCGGATCGTCAAGACCTCGGCCTGGCCAGGGGAAATCGTACCCACGTTCCAGCGCCCGCTTCCGGCGTCAAACACGCCCACCGATGAGGTCCAGTCCAGGACGCTCAGGTAGCGTGGTAGGACCACATCCACGAACGTGTTCTGAGAGTCCAATGGCCTTTGTGTGGCGATGTTCGCGGTCGTGACCGACACGGTGACGACGTCGCCGTTCACGGGTTTGTTGTCACTCAAGGCCACGTCGGTCGTGAGGTCCGCGTGGGCGTCAATCACGCGGACCATTTTGGTGAACGTGTGGTAGCGGCCGTTGACCGTGTTCGTGGTCGTGATCGTGAACCAGGATTGACCCGAGAACGTTGAGTCGGCCACGAACTTGAGGCCGTCGAAGGGCGATTTCGTGCCGGTCCCCAAGGTGATCGGCGAGGAGGTCCAAGACCTCGCGTGCTGAGTGTCGGTTCGGGGGTCGACGGCCCGCGTCAGAAAGCCCCCTTGGTCCACGGAGACCGTCACCGTGTAGGTGCCCGAGGAATTGGGAGCACTGGTGAACGAGGTTGGGCTCGTTGTGGTGACGTTGAGCGCGGTAGGACTGAAGAAGGCCCCCTTCAGGGCCGTACCGACGGCCCCGATACTCGTGGGCACGAAGTCGGGGGCCGTGACCTTCACAGCGGGAGCGGGTGCGACGATCCCGCCGAAGATCGTTGACTGGGCCGTGGCCTCTTGTCCGTCGTCCAGCGTGAGGTGGAAGTAAATGCGATTGGTGGGGTTGCCGGCGGCGTCGAGATGAACCAAGTCGTAAAAATCGGTTGTGTTGAAGTTGAGAATCAACCAATATTTCTGGATGAACGTGCCGGTAGGGTCAAGGAAGGGCCGAATCGTTGTGCCGGCTGGGTCGTTGGCCGCGAACGTTCGGACCAATCGGCCCCCGCGGGGAAGGCCGTTTGGCCAGTCATTCCGATCAGTCGCGAAAAGCGAAAGCTCCACTCCTTGAACGTCCGGCGCAGTGAGTTCGATGGTGGCGGTGATGGTCGCGACGCCGGTCACGCTGTCAACATGCGCGCTTGTGTTGACGTATGTCGTCGACTTGTATGTCGTGCCCGACGAGATGATGGGCGCCGGCGGTGCTTCCATGCCCGGAAGGCGGAACTGCACCTCAACAGAGACCCTGCGAGTGGCCGCCAGGAACGAAATGGGCAAACCCGACGTGTCCCAGCCGGCCCTCAACCGGCCGTTGTTACCGGGCACCCACTGAAGGAGCGGCGTACTCGTCGAATTCGGATAAGGGAAATAATATTTTGTGTCGTAAATTCTTTCTCCGTTTACTGTCTGTAAAGTCACTATGACGAAACTATCAAGGTTGTTCAAAAGACCGATATAAGAGGGGCTGAAAAAGGAGTGCTCCAAGACCACGTCGACCCGGGACAGGTTGTTTTGGTTTTGGGGCAGGTCGAAGTTCGCGTCGTATCGAAAGGTGCCCTGGGGGGCCGGTTTGGGAACAGCGTCTTTCTTGGGAGGGCTGGTGATGATCGATTGGCCAGGACCGGGGAAATCATATCGAATACCGGTCGTGCCCTGGATCGTGTTCACCCAGGCGGTCGCAAACGAGGCCCCGCCGTGGCGGACCTGCATGAAGAAGTTGCCAGGGACGAGACGGGCCCCGCCGACGTAAGGGACCGTCGTGGGCATGTTGAGCGCGGCCGGCACGTCCACCGTCATGTTGCCGTCGGCGTCGAAAAACAGGGGGCCGCTGAAGGTGAGGAGGTCGTCAAGGAGACTGAGTTTGTTGACCGTGATGGACTGGACGCCGTGGGTCCAGTCGATCAACAAGGTCCCGCCGCCGTCGCCGCCCCAGCCTCCCAGCACCTTCAAGTGACCGTCGATGGTCAGGTCATCCGGCGTGAGCACGTACGCGCCTTGGGCCCAAACCAGGGCCGTGCTGCCGATCTTGCTCGCGGTCTGGACCTCCGCGTCGCCCGTGACGACGATCGTTGACACGTCGTCGAGCCCCCGCAAGGAACCGTCCATGTTCTTGATTTGCACCCGGGTCGCGCCCAAGGCGACGGGGCCATCCAAGTGGAATGAGACCGCTGTCAGAATCCCCGCGTCAATCCTGAAGGTCGCGGCCACCGCGGGCAGGCCCTGTGGCAGCCGAAGCGTGCCCGTCGCGTTGATCGAGTAGGCCCCTGAAGGGGCACTCGAGTAGCTGACGTCGATGCTTGCGCCGAAGGCGGGACCCAGGTCGAGGTCTCCTCGAATGTGTAGCGGCCTGCCGGTGGTCGCGATCGCCAATTCCCCAGTGCTTGGGTCGATCGTTAGTCCTGCCCCTTCAATTTGAGAAGTGAAGCCGATGCCCTTGGTCAGCGCGACTGCGATCCCGCCCGAGAAAACGAGCCGACCTGAGCCGGCTTGATATTGGATGCGCAATCCGTTGGCGTGGAGTCTGAGTCCGTGGAGGTTGAGGCCCCCCTGAACGACCACCTCCATGCTCTTGAGCGCGTTCCTTTCGAGTACGATCCCGTGGTTCGTGCCGCCGTCGCCCAGAGTGGCTGGGACCTCGGTGAACACTCCACTCGAACCGGCTGAGACCCGGACTGGGCCGTCGATCGTGTACGATTCTATACCGGCGCCAATGGACATTAAGGCGAGTTGGTTGGCCTGGACCCTGAGTTTCCTAATCGTGAATTCCGTCGTGATTGGAGCGTTCAATCGTAGCATGGTGCTCGGGCCGGTGTCGGGCACATTCACGATGAGGCCGGGAGAGTCGACCGAGCCGAGCGAGACGTCCAGGCGATGGGTCTCGGCGCCGGCCTGGAACTGGATCCCGGCCACGCCGTGGAAAACGATCGTGCCTCCCGAGTCGGCGACGTTGCGCGCGTAGACCACCCTCAGCGAATCCGGCGCGAACGTCAGACCGCGATATGCGAACGCGCTCAAGGCGCTCACGTCCACGCGCGAGATCCCGCCTTGGGTGATGACGATCCCCGGCTCGTCGCTCAAGGGGTTGGCCAGGGTGCCGTCGAATTCCCGGTCGGCCTGATCGAGCTTCACCTTGCCCGCGCCGCCGATGGCGAAGGACCTCGATGCCGCGTTGTAATCCAGGGTCGTATCGAGGTCGCTCAGCGTGATCGCCTTACCGACCGTGATCGCCGCGTCCACCGAGACGGTCCCCGTCGCTTGGACGATTTTCCCGTCGCGGAAGATGATCCCCTTGTTGAGGTCGGCGCCGTTGCCAAGGTCCAGTCGGAGGGGTTTGTCGGTGTTCTTGAGAGCAAGCGTCGAACTGCCGGAGATGACGGTGGTTTGATTGGGGCTGGTGGAGGTCGGTCCCAGGGCCTTGATGATCATCCGGGTCGGAATGATGTTCAGGTTTGAGATCGTGTAGGGACGATCGGGGCTGGTGGCGACGGCTTGAAAGCGTGTGAGGCGCCCTTGAGTGACAACGATCCCCGCAGTGTCGGCCCCAGGAGTGCCAAAGTCGACGTCGATCGGTTCGCTCGGGACTGGCTTGCCATTGATGTCGATCTCACCTGTCGGTAAGGTGACGCTGCCCCTGCCGCTGAAGGCCCATTGCTGATGGTCGCCGTCGTACGATGCCTCGATCGCCTTCACCTTGACCGAGATGTCTCCTTGAGTGAAAGTCTGGCCGGGTTCGAGGACCGCGTTGATGTCGGCGGTCAGGGACGACGTGCCTTCGGTGTTCACGACGAGATAGGCGTTGCTGGGCACAGGAACGTTGATGCCCGGCAAACCCGCGAGAAGGATCGAGCCCAATAAGGAGACGGCCGGCGCGGCAGGCTTGGGTGACAAACGCAACCCGCGGACACTCAAGGCCCCACCGATGACGTTGGCGACGGGCACGGTCAAGCCGTTCGACGTGGCGACGGCCACCATGTTCCCTTGGACGTTGAACAAATCCATTGCGTTGAAGGTCCTGGCCCCAGTGGACGAGGCCAGGAGGGGCAAGTCGGGCTTGCCTGCGATCACGGCGCTCACGCCGCCCGTCGCTTGGAAGGTCCCCGACGGGTCCCCGGGAAGGAACGAGACGCCATTCTCAAACTTCAAGAGGTTCGTCGTCTCGCCGATGCGTCGCAGTGTCACTGGACCCGTGACGGAGACTCGGCCGCCAAGGTCGTTGAAACCGTTGATCGCGTTGAAGTCGATGAGCCCCGCGAACGAACGCGAGTCCATCACGAGGCGCCGCTCGAGGTCCTCAAATGAAGGCCGACGCGCTGGTCGGCGACCCATCGGGAAACGCAACCGGCGGGGACGCGGCACGATCGTTGTGCGCAGCATCAGCGTCCCTCCCTGTGGGAGGTCCCGAATGGGGACATGGACAATGCCTGGCGCTCCGGCCCTGGAGAGAGCGAGAAAAGCTATCTCACGAACTGGGCGAAATCAAGCGATCGCACGGAAAAGGCGGGAAGACACGATGGCCAAAACCTGACAGGCGGTCCAAACGCTCGACCGGATCGCGTTTGAGCGGGTGGCGCCGTCCAAAGGGTCGGCGCCGCCCGCATTATGGATCAAGACTTCTTCCCAATGTTCACATAAGCATGAACGTGAGGGGCGCCGCGGAAGTGCCAAACCCAGGTGGGGCCTTCCAGGCGCCAGACGTCCCATTCCTGGTCCATGCCGACGTCTTGGTCTTGGTAGAAGGCCATGTGCAGGTGGTCGAGGCCGCCACCCTGTTTGAGGAGGTCGATGGCCTCTTTCACATCGTCTTCGCGGTAGGGGGCGAGGATGACCTTGATGACCGACTCGACGAGGGCCTTCTGGTCGGAGGCCAACTCACCCACCGAGATGCCGGGGAACTTGCCGCCGTCTCCCTGGATCGGGACCGCGTTTTCCGCGGGCGCCTTGGGGAGAAGGGCCTTGTCGCGCTGCTTACCGTCGAGGGCCTTGAAGACCTCGTTGGCCTTTTGGGTCTGATAATAGAAGACGTTCCCGGGCAGGCCCTTTTGGCCGTCTCCTGTGCCGTGGCCGTAAATGATCGGGCCGCCGAACGCGGTGCCGTCGATGCAGTTGCCGTCGGCGCGGATGGTCAGGTGGCGGCCCGTCATCTCGAACTCGAACCGGCCCGAGCCGGGCGTGCCGAAAAGGGCGACGTGATAGGAGCCGAAGCCGCCGTAGTCCTCATCCATCTGCTTCTGGAATCGTTCGTAGCCGTCGGGGCTGGTGACCCCTTTGAAGACTTCTTCGATGTATCGTTGTTGTTCCTTGTTGAAGAACGTCTCGACGGTGGGCTTGGTGATCTGCCAGTTGGCGTTGATCCGTTTGCGAAGTTCGTCCTCGAAGGAGAAGCAGACGACTTTCTTCTGCTCCTCGCTCAGCGAGTCGTACAGGCGCTTGGCCGCCGTTTCGGCGGGGCGGGTCATCCCCTTGTCATCAAGGACGGAGCGGGCCGACGAGGGGGTGGTGACGCGACCAAGCAGTCCGCCCGCGAGCGCGGCCGTACCGACGGTCCTGACGAAGTCGCGGCGCGTGACTGCGGGGTCGGCCCCTTGGTCGGCGCAATCGGGGCATGCGACAGGCTTCTGCGGCTCGTGAGACATCGGACGTGGCCCTCCAGGACCCGGCTCATGAGGAGCGTGGTCCGCGAGCGGGCCGGATCGGGGGCGCCGCGCGCCCGGGAGAGTCGGCGATACGGCCCTCGGGACCGACCTGAAACTCTAGCCATTGTTGAACCGTTGTGGAAGGGGTTGGTCATTACACGCGAGAACGAACCGAAGTCGGACCCGCGACGATACCGTCCTTGATGTCCTCGAAACGGACTGCCCAAACCAACCATATTCATATAAAATTTTTAATTATCATTGCATGTACTTAATTATAACACGTGATAATTCTTTAAATTGACTTGTATCACCATTTGCCATCAAGGGGCCTTGGTCTGGCCGAGAGGGGCATCGAACGAGATCAGGGCCTCGGCCTCGCGCCGGAAAGCAACCAGGTCGGTGTCTCGCGTGGTCTCCGCGGGACCCAAGGTTGCGATCGTCTGGGCGAGGAGCCGTCTCGCCTCGACCTTGTCGCCCATCTGCCAGCGGGCCATCGCGATCGGCAACCAATTGGCGGGCCCTTCACCGCATTGACGGTTCGATTCTTCGAGAGCCTCGATCGCCTCGGAATAACGCCGGGCCCGCAAGAGCGCGACCCCCTTCGTGTTGAGGAATTCCGGTCGATTCGGCATCTCACGCAGCGCCTGGTCAACCAGTTCGAGCGCGCGGGTGATCTCGTCCGGCCGGCCGCCGGGGGAGCGCACAAGGAGCCATGCCGCCTCGTTCCAAGTCTCCGCGGGTTGGAGGTCTTGAGTGACTTTGAGCAGTCGCTCACCTTCATCCTTCAGCCCGGCCTTCGTGAACGCGTCGACCAACTGGCGCCCCACGAGACCCGCCCTCGCTTTCTGATCGGGCGACAGGCCGGGAATACATGTGATCCTCTGCCAAACGTCGCCGGCCTGGCGCAGGAAGACGAGCCCCTCGTCCCACTTGTCGCGCCGACCCAAGACGGCGCCCAGTCGCGACAGGTCACCCACGTGCATGAGGGCCTCGTCGGGCCTTTCCTCCGCGCGCGCTCGCGCGGGCGAGCCAACGGCCACGATCTTGCGACAGGTCAACTCGAAGTCCTCGGCGGGCCCTTGCGCGCTGAGGAGCATCGCCAGTTCGCGCAGAGTGCTCAGCAGGGCGGCCCGGTTCGTGCTTGTCTCCTCGTCCGCGAGGACCTGCTCATAGAGTCGAACGCTGCGCCGATAGGAGCCGATCGCATCGTATGCTTGGGCCTCCGGCGCGTGCTTCACGTAGCGTAGGATCATCTGGATGAAACCGATCCGGCGATAGGCCCCGGCGAGCACGTCGCGCTGTTCGCTCCGGCTCTCGCAGACCGCCGCCAACTTCTGGTAGCGTTGCAAGGCAACCGGGTAGAAGTCACCGCCGCGTGGGTTGGTGTCGGTCATGGCCAGCTGGCCCATCGCCCAGTAGGCCAGTTCGTCGGCGACACCGAAGAGTTCCGAGATTTGCCGCGCGTGTTCGCGCTCGGCGCGGGCCGCGTGGTCTCTTTCTCGATAGCGCTCGTAGACCATGCCCATCGCTGCGGCGGAAACGGCCGTGGTGAACATGGCGACCAGGGCCGCGGTCAGGACGACCGCTCGATGGCGCCTCGTCCATTTCGCGGCCCTTTCGAGCGTACCCGGACGTCGCGCCAGGACCGGCTGGTGTTCGCGAAAGCGCTGAAGGTCTTCGGCCATCTCGCGCGCCGTGGGGTATCGTCCGCTCGCGTCCTTCGACATGGCCTTGAGCACGATCGTTTCGAGGTCGCGCGGGACGGACGGATTGATCCGCCTCGGTGCCGGAGGGTCGTCAAAGGCGATTTGGCGCAGGACCTCCGCGCGGTCGCGACCGTCGAAGGCGGGTCGATGCGTGATTAGCTCGTAGAGCGTCACCCCCAATGAGTAGACGTCGGTTCGTTGGTCGACCACGCCGCGTCGAGCTTGCGATTGCTCGGGGCTCATGTAGCGGAGCGTGCCGAGGAGGTCGCCGCTCCGCGTCAACTCCAGGTCCCCTGGGACACTCGCCAGGCCGAAATCGGTGACCCAGATGTCGCCGCGCGCGTCGAGCATGAGGTTGGCCGGTTTGATATCGCGGTGGACGATCCCAAGGCCATGCGCGTGGTCGAGCGCCTCGGCGGCTTGCGCTCCCAACCGCGCCGCGGCCTCGAAAAAGGCCCGCCGCCGACCTGAGCCGGCCAGGGAACCGGCCGGCCCGAGTAGCGAAGCGGGTCGCGTGTCGGAGTCGCCGATGGCCTGGGCCAATACCGGTCCAGGCGACAACCGCAAGTCGCGGATCACGGTCGCGAGTGAAGGTCCCTCGATGAACTGCATGGCGTAATAGGGGGTCCCATTGGACTCTCCCACGGCGAAGACGGGGACGATGTGCGGGTGCTGGAGGTGGGCCGCGGCCTGCGCTTCAACTTGGAACCGCTGTCTCTGCTTAGGGTCGAGCGAGGAGGCGAAAGGCAAGACCTTGAGGGCCACGCGCCGCCCCAGAGAGACCTGCTCGGCCTCATAAACGACGCCCATGCCTCCGCGGCCCAAGACGCGGATGACTCGGAAATCTCCCAGACGAGTGGACTCACCGAACATCTCTTCCTGGCCGCCCTCCTCGGGTGCATCGCCCGGTCGCAAGGCGCCGACGACCAACTCCAGCCCGCCCAGGCACTTACCCAGGTCTTCCGCGATCTCAGGGTGGAGTTCCACAAAGGAAGCGCGATCGGGGGCGCGACCCCGACGTACCAGTTCAAGGTACTCGTCGAGGGCCTGAACTAGCCGTGAGTCACTGGGAGGGTCCGACTCCAGTGGCGTCCCGCGATGTGAAGACTCCAAGGTGCCGGTGGGGGTGTTTGCGGACATCGCGGGCCCTCCCTCAGCCGAGCGAGTGCGGACGGAGTGCGCAGGCCCGACGCAGGCCCTCCGCGCGCATCGCCCCTGTTGTCAAACCGCCCTGGGTGCTGGCCGGCGTGACACCCAATCTCGCCGCGAGTCATGCAAGGATGCAATGCGGTCGGCGGACCTATGCCGTCTCGGCCGAGACCGTTTGGGGGCCCTCGCCCCCGGGCACGGCTTCCGGTCGGAGGGCCAGGAGGATCAGGAGGACCGCGCCGAGGACGAGCATGTTGTCGGCGAAGTTGAAAATCGCGCAGTCAAAACGTATTGCATCAATATGAAAGTGGACGAAATCGCGCACATGACCGAGAGTGACTCGGTCGTAACAGTTCCCAAGAGCGCCCGCCATGATGAGGGCGAGTGAGATGGTCAAGCGGGTGTCGTGGGCCGCGCGACGGACGAAGAGGTAATAGCAGATGGCCAGCGCCGCGAGCACCGAAAGGGCCGCGAAAACGAGGCTGGCGTGCTCCCAATCTCCAAAAAGGCCCCATAGGGCCCCTTTATTGTAGCTTGTGTGGAGTTCCAACATGTCCGGAACAAGGACACGTTGGGCCCGACCGATCGGTTCGCCGAGTTCCCGGAAGACGACTGCTTTCGTCACCAAGTCGAAGCAGGTGCCGCCCACGGCAATGGCCCAAAAGAGGACCCAACGCGGGATCGGGACCGGCCCAAGGACCCGCTCCCGCTCGGCGACGACTTGACCCTCTCCCTCGGGCATCATCAAACTCCTAGTCCTTGTCGATCGCTCGGGTCGAGGCCGGACGGAATCATCCCTTTTCCAACTTGCGGGCGCAATCGATGCAGTGGCGGGCGTGGGGGATCGCCTGCAACCGGTTCTTGGCGATCGACGTACCACACATGAGGCAGAGTCCATAGCTGCCCGCATCGAGGCGTTCCAGGGCCTCGCGCACCTCTTCGAGCGTGGCTTGCTCGTTCTCGATCAGGCCCAGGGTGAATTCCTGGTCATAGTTGTCGGTGCCCAGGTCGGCCATGTGGATCGGCATGTTCGAGAGGTTGCCCGAAGCCTCCGAACCCGCCCCGTTCAGGGCCTCTTCCGTCATCTGCTCCACGTCGCCACGTAGGCGAGACTGGAGGTCGGCGAGGGCCCTGCGAAACACGCCGAGTTCTTCGGCTTTCAAGACCTGAGACATAGCTCGGCCATCCGTCGTCAAACCAAGGCGGGGGGACCAATCCAGCCGGAACTGGTCCGAAGGCCCGCGACTGCGGGTATCAAGTCCACAGGACGCCCTCCCGGCCGGCGAGGCGCCCTTCTTCCAGCCCACAATCCTACCCTACAGACACCCCCCAAGGAAACGCCACCCCGCAACGACCGAAATTCTGGCGGCGGTCACCTTACCTTGATTCCGAGTGGGCGCGCGGTACGTTTGGAGGAAGACACCCGTGCGATCGATAGCCCCAAGGCGGAAAGCCCCCTCGGATGCATAACTCACACAAGACCATCTTCATCACGGGCGCGACCGGCCTGGTGGGTAGCCACGTTGTCGAGGAGGCCAGGGCACGCGGGCACAGCGTCAGGGCCCTTGTCCGCAAGACGAGCGACACCTCTTGGCTCGATCGTCAGGGCGTCGAGAAGGTCATTGGCGACCTCGAAGACGAAGTGGCCCTTCAAAAGGGATGTCGTGGGGCCGATTGGGTCATCGGCTGTGCCGCGATGGTCGGTGACTGGGGCCGACTGGACGACTTCCGGCGCCTCAACGTTGACGCCTTGCGGCTCCTCCTCGACGCCGCCGCCGAAGCCAAGGTCGAGCGCTTCGTCCACGTGAGTTCGCTCGGCGTGTACGAGGGCCGCGACCATCACGGCACCGACGAGAGCACGCCGCCCGCCTTGAATTCCCTGGACGCCTACACACGATCCAAGGCCGAGGCCGAGGTCATGGCCCTGACCTACCTGGGCAAGGGGGCCCCAACCTACGGCGGCGTCCGACCCGACTTCCCTTATGTGAACGACCAACTCGCTCGATCACGCATCGCCGCCGATGCGCGGCACTTACCCGTCTCGATCGTCCGACCCGGCTTCATCTATGGCGAGCGTGATCGGACCGTCTTGCCCAAGCTCATCGACGTGCTGCGTCGGGGCCGCTTCTTCTACTTTGGCTCGGGCGAACAGGCGCTCAATTGCATTTATGTGAAGAACCTGGTGCATGGCATATTCCTCGCGGCCGAGAAACCGGAGGCGATCGGCGAGGTCTTCAACCTGACCGATGGGGCGAGGGTCAGCAAGCGGGCTTTCGTCGGGGGCGTGGCCCGACGCGCCGGCCTTTCCGAGCCGACCCGCAAACTCCCCCTGGGCTTGGCCCGCACCCTGGCCAACATCTTCCAGGCAGGCGCCAAGCTCCGAGGGGCAAAAAGGCCCCCTCTGATCAATAAGGCCCGATTCAAGTTCCTTGGCTTGGACCTGGACTACTCAATCGCCAAGGCCCGGAAGGTCCTCGGTTACGAACCCCCCTTCACGACCGAGCAAGGTCTCGACGCGGCCGTCGCCGACGTCGCCGGCAAGGTCTAACCGGCCCTGTGCGATCCGTCAGGTTGGGGCCTCGCCATAAGTCCCAGCTCAGACTTGCCTTGCGACTGGTTCTCAGGTTCGTTCCCCCGGTTTCGCCTCCTGCCGGGTGCATTCGCCGTAAAGTATCATTTTAAAAGAACTTACGGCCAATAGCCGACCAAAACGCGGGACGAAGCGAAAGGGCCACACGACCGGCGGGCCGCTCGGCGCGGTCCTTTCCGGCATGGTTGGAATGGGGACTTATTCACAGATTGGACGGCGCGGGGGAGAGATCTCCCCTACTCATCCCAGGGCACCCAGGCCCCTTCCCCCCCCGGCATGACGGCGAGCCCAGGGCAGCCGCCATGCCTGCCGACCCCGACCATCACACATCAACGATACGACAACGCGGGCGTCACTTCCGTTTCGCGTGACTCTTCGAGCCGCGCGGCCAGACTGTCGAGCCAACCGCGGAGTTCCGCTTGCCGACTCCCGCGCAAACTCTTCCGGAGTTGTTCGATCTGTTCCAGAAGCGAATAGACTTCGCTCGCTTCCGGGCCGCCCCGGACGCGGGCCTCGCGCAGGTCGAGGACCACGTCGCCGAACATCTGCACGAAGCGGCGGTAGCTGTCCCAGGCGAAGCGCTCGTCGCCCGACGACTTGGCGAGCCCGATCACGGTGCGGTCGTTGAGGCCGAGATTGAGCACCGTGTCCATCATGCCGGGCATCGAGGCGCGCGCGCCCGAGCGCACCGAGACGAGCAGGGGGTCGGCGGCGTCGCCGAATGTCTTGCCGGTGCGCTTCGACAATTCCTCCAGCGCAGCCTCGACCTGCGGCTTGAGCTCCGCCGGATAGGCGCGGCCGTTCGCGTAGTAGTAGGTGCAG
>CALLYK010000579.1 GCA_937858365.1 uncultured Isosphaeraceae bacterium
CGGGACGCTGGCCCTCGCGGCGCCCGGCCGTCAAGGGCACGACATGACCGCCGCGCCACTCGCGATCGCACTTGGCCAGGACGACCTCGGGGGCCCCCTTCGTGTACATCGTGGCCGAGCCCTCGGGACCGCCCACCACGATCGACATCGCCTTGCGATCGGAATCAAAAGGGACCTCGTGGAGCACGCGCTCGGCCCGCTCGGTCACCTGAAATTCGGCCTTCAAGGCGGCCACCACCAGGGCCCCTTCGGTCGGGTCGCCGATGACCTGCCAAACGCGCGCGTCATCGGGGCGTGGCGCCACTTGCGCCGAGTTGCACCAAGCGGCGATCTCCAGGGCCCGCATCAAGTCGGGACGGACCTTGGGGTCGAGCGCCGCGCCGCTCGCGTGAGCGGCCCCTTCGACGCGGAGATGGAAGGTCCCCTTGGGCTCGTAGCCGGTCCCGCCCACGTGGTAATGGTCGCTCGCCGTGACGATCTCGCGAACGGTCATCTCGTTCCGCGTAAGCGTGCCGGTCTTGTCCGAGCAGATCACGGTCACGGAGCCGAGCGTCTCGACGCTGGGCAAGCGACGCACCAGGGCGTTCCGTTTGGCCAGGCGCTGCAGGCCGATCGCCAAGACGAGCGTGACCACAGCGGGCAGCCCTTCCGGTACGGCCGCCACGGCCAGACCCACCGAAAGTAGAAACGCATCAAGCACCGGATTGCCGCGCAGGGCCTCCAGCGCGAAGATGAGGCCCGAGATCGCCAGGACGACCACAAGCAGGACCTTGCCCAACTCGGCCAGACGCTTCTGCAGCGGCGTCGGCTCGCGCTCGGTGCGCTGAAGGAGTCCCGCGATCTTGCCCAACTCCGTGCCGGCGCCGGTGGCGACGACGACCGCCTCGCCGCGTCCGGCCGCGATCGTCGTGCCGAGATAGACCATGTTGGAACGATCGGCGAGGGGCGTGTCCGTGTCGAGCACATCGGCCGGGTCCTTGGCGACCGGCACCGATTCGCCCGTCAACGCGGCTTCTTGCGCGCGGAGTTCGTAACCGACGAGGAGGCGGGCGTCGGCCGGCACATTGTCGCCCCCTTCCAAGACGATCCGATCGCCCGGGACGAGGTCGCGCGCGGGGAGCAAGAGCAAGCGCCCCTCGCGGAGGACCTTGGCGGGCGGCGCCGAGAGTCGCTGAAGGGCCGCAATGGCTCGCTCGGCGCGCTCCTCCTGGACGAAGCCGATGATGCCATTCAAAAGGACGATGGCCAGGATCGCCAGGGTGTCGACGATGTCGCCCATGAAGCCGGAGATCAAGGCCGCCGCGATCAGGATGCCGATCACCGGTTCGAGGAACTGCTTCAGGAACCGTCGCCACGCGGCCGGCGGTTTGGCCTGGGGAAGCTGGTTGGGCCCATGCCGAAGCAAGCGGACCGCGACCTCGCCCTCATCGAGACCCGTCTCGACGAGGGCGCCCAGTCGGTCGCGGGTTTCTTCCCTTGTCCACGCGTGAGCGGGTTTGTCGTTGTCCACGTCGAGTTCACTTCTGGAAGAACGGGAAGAGCTTCATCAACTCGTCGCGACTCGGCTGCGAACCGTATTCGCAAACCTCGAACGCCTCGGCGTATTTCACGGCCTTGCCGGCCTCGTCGCCGAGCAGATCGACGAGTTTCCCCCGAAATCGGTTGGCGACGCCCGCGTGACGATCATTCACCCGCTTGCGCGAGAAGGCCAACCGACCCGCCTCGTCCTTCGGCACCTGGTCGAGATAACCGAACAGCCAGGGGTTCCACTCATAGAATTGCGATGCGAGGGCGTCGTGGCATGCGACCTTCTGGTCGATCACCGGGTCGATCGGCACGACGACGTCGGCCTCGAAAGGGTTCGGCTTCTTGAAGCTGTCTTCCGTGTACATGAACACCGGGTTCTTGCGCAAGGCGGGCACGTCGGGGCAAAAGGAAGGTACGATCACCATGAAGGCGGCGTCTTGAACGAGCACCGCCGTGTAACGGTGGTCGGGGTGGTAGTCGTTCGTCCGCGGGGCCAGTACGAGGTCGGCCTTCCATTCGCGAATCAGGCGCGTGATGGTCCGTCGGTTTTCCAAGGTCGGCATCAATTCGCCGTCATGATTGTCGAGCACTTCGGTTTCGATGCCGAGAATCTCGGCGCACTTCCTCACCTCGGCGGTCCGACGGCGGGCGAGCATGGCGCCGGCGATTTCGTGGTGGCCGATGTCGCCGTTGGTGACGCTGACGAACTTCACTTTGTGACCAAGTTTGGCCCAACGCGCGGCGGTGCCGCCTGCGTCGAGTTCGCAATCGTCGGGATGGGCGCCGAAGGCGATGATACGCAAGGGCCGGTCCTGGCCCCGCGCCGGGACGATGAACAAGGCGAGTAAGGCCAACGACCAAGCGAGTCGAGTCATGACGATTCCTCCCCGAGAAGGGTGATCCAACCCCAACGTTCTAACGGGTTGGTGGGAGGAAGTCGAACGGTCAGGTCCACCAGCGGGAAGGGGGGTGGGTGCAAGGAAGGCAAGGCAACGGTCTTCGGCCAGTCCGGTCCTCAGCCGACGTCTTCGCCGCGGCCCGTGCCGATCATCGGCGACCTGGCTTGGTGGTCGATCACGAAGTCGTTGGCTTCGGCGAAGAGCTGGCGGATTTTGGCGTGGAAGAGCAGGCGGTTGATCTCGTCGACGTTGCCCCAGTGGTGCCAGTGGCCGAAAGGGTCGGGCGCGTGCTCGGACGAACATGCGATATCGTCCGGGTCGTGGACCTCGGCCAGGTAATATGTCACCGTCTTGAGCACCTTCCGCCCGCGCCGCACGAACGTGTAAGAGAGGCTTCGTTCGAAGCGGTCCAGGAAGGTCCAGTCGGTCAGTCCCGTTTCTTCGACGAACTCGCGCGCGGCGGTTTGACGGGTGGTCTCGCCGATTTCCATGCCGCCCTTGGGGAACTCCCAGCGGGCCCTGGGATTGCGGACCGTCGCCGAATGCAGGAGCAGGTAGCGCAGCGAGCCGTCCTCGTCCCTGCGGAACGGGATGACTCCAGCCGAGCGTTCCTGCACCAGGTTCATGATGGGGCTTCCCACCGCGTTGTGGGTCCCTCCTCGTCGATCACGACGAGAGTGCCCAGTAGGCCCCCCGGGACGACGCGATCGTCCTCGCGGACGTGGGTCTTGCGCAGACGTCCAGTACGAGGCGCGGCAACATCGAACGTGGCGGGGCCAACCACCACTTCGACCAGCCGGTCCCCTTCCCAGACGATGTCTCCCCGCGCGGCAAACCAGTGACTGACGACAATGGGCTCGTCGGGACCGGTCCCCAGGTCGGGGAGGACCACGGCCTCGAGTCGCATGATGGACCCCGAGTTCCCGAAAACTTCATTTAAGAAAAAAGACGCACCCTCCACGACCGTGGCGTGTCCGCCTCTTCTCATTCGTCTAGAATCTTACCCCATCACTCAGGACCCGGCCAGCCGAAATCAGGAAGGTTGAAACACGCTTGATCTGGACTGGGTCTTATCATACGTATGATGACCTCGCATGGACCGCCTCGCGCGTGGCGCCCCCTTGTCCGAGGAGCAAGCCCCGCGACCCGGTTTCCCCAACTTGGAGGACTGATGACCGTCTCCCGATTGGTCCGTTTCTTCTTGGCCCTGATGGCCTTGTCGGTTGCTTCCTGGACCGTTTCCCCGGCCCTGGCCGACGACGCCCCGCTGCCGCTCGACCGCCAGGTCGGGCAACGCGCCGCCGACTTTGAACTAGCCAACACGTTATCCGGTAAACCTGTTCGTCTTTATGGTTACGCCTTCGCCAAGCGGGGCGCCGTCCTCGTGTTCACGGGCACCGAGTGTCCGGTCGGCAACGTTTACATGCCGCGGCTGGCTGAACTGGCCAAGAAATATGAAGGGGAACGTATCCAGTTCCTCGCCATCAACAGCAACGCCTCCGAGACCGCCGAACAAGTCGCCGAACACGCCCGAACGTTCGGCATCACCTTCCCGGTCCTGAAGGACGAACGCAACAAGGTCGCCGACCAATTCATGGTGGAACGGACCAATGAAGTACTCGTCCTGGATGGTCAGGCCAAGGTCGTGTATCGAGGCGCCATCGACGATCAATACACGCGGAAGGGCCGCAAGCCTGAGCCGACGCGCGAATATCTGGCGAACGCCTTGGACGCCTTGATCGCCGGTCGCGACCTCGAAACCAAAGCGACCGCCGTGGAAGGCTGCGTGATCGAGCGGGTCGAAGCGTCCCCTTCGATCAACAACGGGCCGCGCGTCCACGCCGCCGCCCCCACGATCGCGGCGTACTACCAAGAGATCGACCGGAAGGTCCAGGTCGGCCACGTGACCTTCGCCAAGGACGTCGCGCCGATCATTCAGAACAAGTGTCAGGGCTGCCACCGGCCCGGCCAAGTGGCCCCCTTCACGCTGGCCTCGTATGACGACGCCAAACGCTGGGGCGCCACGATGCGGGAAGTGGTGGCCGAGCGCCGAATGCCCCCCTGGCACGCCGACCCGCGTTACGGGCACTTCGAGAATGATCGCAGTTTGACTCCTGAACAAAGGGGCACGCTCCTCGCCTGGATTGATCAGGGAATGCCCTTGGGAGACGTGAAGGAGATGCCCGCGCCCAGGTCCTTCGCGGAAGGCTGGTTAATCGGCAAGCCTGACGTCGTGCTCGAGATGCCCGAGCCCTATCTCGTGCCGGCCCAAGGTGTGGTCAGCTATCAGCACATTCGCGTGAAGACCGGATTCACGGAAGACACGTGGGTCCAGGCGGCCGAGGCCCAACCGGGTGACCGGCAAGTGGTCCACCACATCATCGGCTACGTGGTGCCCCCCGGCAAAAACATGGGAGACGCGGTGCGCGACGGCCACCTCTGCGGTTACGCCCCCGGCGAAATGCCGTCCATTTACCCCGACGGCACGGCCAAGCTCATCCCCGCCGGCGCCGACATCATCTTCCAGATGCACTACACGCCAAACGGTAAGGTGAAGGCCGACAAGTCACGCATCGGCCTGGTGCTGGCCAAGGGGCCCGTCAAGCGAAGGGCCTACACCCTGGGCATCGCCAACCCGGCCCTACGCATCCCGCCGGGCGATTCCAATTATGAAGTGAAGTCGCGATTCACGTTCCCCTGGGACGCGGAGCTGATCGCGTTCATGCCGCACATGCACTTGAGAGGCAAAGACTTCTTGTATGAAGTCACCCCGCCGGGCAAGGACGAACGTGAGACGCTGCTCTCGGTGCCGTCTTACGACTTCGGCTGGCAAAGCTATTACCGATACGAGGAGCCCCTGCCCATGCCCAAGGGGACCCGGATCGACTGCACGGCGCACTTCGACAACTCGGAGAACAACCCATACAATCCGGACCCCAAGAAGCAAGTCCGCTGGGGCGAGCAAACCTGGGACGAGATGATGATCGGCTACATCGACTTCAGCGTGAAGGTCGAAGACGCGCCGACGTTGCAAGGTCGCCAGGCCGGCGGCATCGGCGACGTGCTCCGGGCCCTGCGAGGCCAAGGCCAAAGGACCGAACCGGCGCCCGCCGCCAAGCCCGACGAGAAGAAGCCGGATTGAACGCGACCCTCGCAAATCGTATTGACGTCCGGGAAAGGCATCGACGGTTTGTCCGCCGATGCCTTTTTTCATGGGTTTCCTGCGAAGCGGGTCCTTGCCCCTGGAGCGAACTCGCTCTTTTCGATTGGTTCGCCGGTCCAGACCCCCTATACTCGAATGTCGTGCGGTCCGTCTTCCCGGAGGCCCGATGTTCGACCCGTATCACAAGTGGCTGGGTATCCCCAAAGACCGTCGTCCGCCCACGTATTACGACCTCCTCGGCATCACCCCGACGGAGGACGACGTCGAGGTGATCGATAGCGCCGCGTTGCGCCAGATCGCCCATGTTCGGACGTTTCAATCGGGGCCTCATGGCCAGGATTGCGCGCGCTTGCTCAATGAGTTGGCCGTCGCCCGACGTACCTTGACCAGCCCCGATCGGCGGACCAAGTACGACGCCAAGATCGCCGCCGGCGTCACCCGCGTGATCGTCGAGATCGATGAGGACGACCCGCTCCCGCTGCCTCCCCGAATCCAGGTGGCGGAAGAGCCCCTCTCGGGCGAGCATCGGCGGTCCCCTTGGGTGCTGCCCGCCGTCGTGCTCATGCTCATGCTCGCGGGCTTGGTTTTCTTGGTCGTGGCGAACAAGGGCCGAGTTACCAAGCAGGACCGTCCCAGCCCTGGGCCAACGGCCGACACGACCAAGACCGGCGGCGGCGAGCCCGAACACCCAACGATCGTCACGACCCAACCTCCGGCACCACCGACCGAGGTCGCCGTCGCTTCGCCCGCTCCAGCCCCTGTCCCCGTCCCCGTCCAGGCCAAGGCCCCGACCAAACTGGACCGTGCCGCGATCTTGGAACGCATCAAACCTCGTCCCGAAGATCGGGTCGGGGAGATACCGGCCGACCTTGACCCGAACACGCCCTTCGTGGAGGTCCGCTTCGACCCGCCCGACTCCATCCTTCGCTTGATCTGCGACAAGGCCAGCCTGCGCGTTCTGACGGGACCCGGCCGCGTCGTTGAGTGCTATGTCGGGGCCACGAAGGCGAACCAGGCGCTTCTCGGTTTGTCGCGGCCCGGTCATGAGGCGGTCATGGATCGCCCCATCCGTTTGGAAGCCGGCCGACTCGTCACCGTCAGGATCAAACTCGGCGTCTTCGGCTCCGAAACCTCGACCGTCCAGGTCGCCAGGTCGATTTCCCTGACCGGACCGATCGACACCCGCGATCCCGGCATGACCGAGCCTACCCCCGCTCCGTCCCTTTCCGGCACTCCGGTCCGGACGATTGAGCGCGGGCAGATCGCGGAGCTCGGTTCGATCGTCTCCTCTTGCATGGCGGTGGGCATGGGTCCCGACGGCCCGCGCGCCTTGCTGGGTTGCGAAGATGGCATCCTTCGCGAGTTCCGTCTCGACACCGGCCAACTGGCCGCCGCTTGGTCGGAAAGGTCCTCGCCTCTCAAGGCCGTCGCCCTGGACGTCTCCGGACGCAAGGCCACGACGGGAGGCACCGACGGCTCCTTCCGCGTTTGGGACGCGACCACCCGCAAGCCCCTCAAGGGGACCAAGTCGGGCCGCTTCACCACGCGCCCGGTCGTCTTCTCGCGCGACGGCCGCTTCGTGGCGGCGGGCAACAAAAACGTCGTCGAGATCATGCGCTCGGAAGGGCCCGCGGTGACCTTCCGCTTCCCTCACAAGAGCGACGCCGTGTCGGCCCTCGCCTTCTCCACCGACGGTGAGCGTTTGTGGGTCGCCTGGGAACATGAACTGGCCGTTTTTGATATGACCCTGCGAAAGCCCTTTGCCGACCAAGGGCCCCTAGCGGCCTTGTTCAAGAAGGGTCCACCCATTTTGGCCCTGGCCGCCCATCCCGACGGCCGGCGCCTGATGATCGCCCGCGCCGACGGTCAGGTCCAAGCGCTGGATTGGTCAACCGGCGAACTCAAAGGCGGTTACGCTCCGCAAGAACCACCCGCCACCGGGCTCGCCCTTTCCAGCGACGGCAAGCACCTGTTGACCTACGGCGGCGACCACACGATTCGCGTCTGGGACGTCGACGCGGGCCAACTCCTCGCGCGCCTGGAAGGCCATACCGACAGGGTCTTCGCCGCGGCGTTCGTCCCCGACGAATCGGGACTCGCGGTGGCCTCGCTTGGCGCCGAACCGACCTTGCGCGTTTGGGACCTGGAAATGCGTGAGGGGGCCCCCAAGAGGCCCTGGGCCCCGGACGACCCGAAAGACCTCACCAAAGGCATCGCCACCAAGTCCGACGGACGATGAGGCGGGCCGCGTCGTCGCGGCCCGGACACGCGCCCATGGAACAGCTTTACTTCACGCTCTGCCCCGCCGACTACGGCCTTGGCAAGGGGGCAGGCGCCCAGATCAAACGCCGGAGTTCCGGCTACCCGGCGAGTGACGACACGCGGCACTATCGAATCTCGCCGTTTCTTCCGGGGACGAAGGACCTGGCGCCGCCGGTCTTGCGTTACCGCCTGGAAGGGGACGAGGCCGAGCTCATCGCCATCACGCCCCGGGCCACGGAATTCGAAACGGAGCAGGGGCCCTGGGGCAAGCCGGGCGGCTTCTTCACCCACGCCATACGCTTGGAGATGCTGGAACTCGGGTCGCTCGGGTCCTGGCCGGCGGGCCTTTACGAGGCGCCGATCTGGCGAGCCAACGACCCCGAGCCCACGCGCGGTCGCGGGCCGGGACCGCTGGGCCGGCCCCTCACCTCCGACCTCTTCCCGCGCAAGCCCACGTTCGCGGCGATCCAGCCTTTGGCGGAAGACTTCTCCGCGAACGAACTGGCCAGTCTCCTGGCCTCGCTCGCTCAGGCGGCGCGCCTGGGTCGCACGCTCGTCCTCCGCGACCCCAAGCCCGAACGCCTGGCCGATCGCGTCGCGCTCCTGACCTACGCCCTTCCCGGAACGCTCCGCTCGGGACTCACCTTCTCCACCTATCACGACAAGCCCGAAGAATTGCCCGGATACCGCATCCAGGGCACGACGGGTCCGCGCTCGCGCATCGACGCCCTGAGCACCCTGGGACCGGTCTTCGACCTCGAATCGATGGTCGTCCACGACGAAGTCGAAACGTCCTTCTGGGCCACCACACTCGCCATCTGGCTCGTGCTGGGCGGGCCCGACGAACACGCCTGCTGGGAAGCGTTCGCCAAGCAAGTCGCCCTCGACGAGGCGCCCAACCTCGCGCGCGAGGCCTGGTCCGACGTCCGCCTCGACAAGCTCGTCCGAGCGGCCAAGAGCATGGCCCGGAACGCGATGGCCCCCAAAACCAAGAGCAACGACCCCAAAGGAACCCGCGAGACGCCGACCCGCGCCGTCGGCATCGACCTGGGGACGACCTACTCACTGGTGGCCCACCTCGACGCCCAGGGCCGGCCGGTGTGCATCCACAACAGCCACGGCGACGTGCTGACGCCGTCGGCGGTGCTGTTCGACCCCGACGGGGCGATCGTTGGCAAGGCGGCGCTGCACGCCTCGGTCAGCGACCCCGACAAGGTCGCCGAGTGCGTCAAGCGCGACATGGGGTCGAAGGCGTTCCGCCGCAAGATCAACGGCGAGGACGTCCCGCCGGAGGTGATCTCGTCGCTGATCCTGCGCAACCTGAAGGCCGACGCCGAG
>CALLYK010000580.1 GCA_937858365.1 uncultured Isosphaeraceae bacterium
GGAGGCGGTGGAAGAGGGCGGCGCGGGGCTGCTGCTCCTGCCCGGCACCGCCGCCGGGATCGGGGCGCTTCCATCGTTATACCACGGCATCGGGTTCACGCCGTCGGGCGACGAGCCGACCCGCCTGGCCATCGCCCAGGGCTTGCTCACCCGCGACAACGAAAAGGTCCTGAAGGCCCTTCAGCCCGACCAAAAGATCAAGCTCTATCTCGTCTCGAATTCAGCACGGCCCCTGGTCGAGATCAAGAGCCCCTCAGACGGCGCCCTGGGACGGGCCAAAGACCAAGGGGCCCTTGACATGGACAAGGCCGTCGAGAAGCTCCTGCAGGTGGAGGCGTCGGGCTCGCAAACGAACCTGGGCGACGGCGTAGCGCAAGTGCTCGGCGAGATGCGCGGGGTGATGCCCACCGCGATCGTCCTGATGACCGACGGCCAAACGACCGACGGCGAGACCCTCCTCCACGCCGCCGAACAGGCGCGCCGCAAAGGGGTCCCGCTCTACACGATCGGCCTGGGAGACCCTGATCCGCCCCGCGACATCGAGTTGAGCGACCTGGAAGTCGATGAGGTCGTCTTCGCCGACGACCTGGTCCAGTTCCAGGCCCGCTTATCGGGCCGCGGCTTCGCGGGGCAACGCCTGGCCGTCCGCCTTCTGGAACTGCCCAAGGACGCCAAGGACGACGCGCAAGGGAAGGAACTGGCGAAGGTCGAAATCGAGGCCCCGCCCGACGGCAAGCCCTCCAAGGTCGAAATCGGCCATCGCCCCCGCGAGACGGGCGAGTTCAAATTCGTCCTCAAGGTGGACCAACTGGAACGGGAACGGGACGTCAAGAACAACCGGCTCGACCGCCTCGTTAGCGTCCGCAAGGAGAAGCTCAAGGTCCTCCTCGTCGAGGGAGAACCGCGCTACGAGTTCCGCTACCTTAAGGAGTTCCTCAGGCGCGAGGAAACGGCCGAGGTGAAGGTCGTCCTGCAATCGTCCTCGCCCGAGTTCGCGAGCCAGGACATGACGGCCTTGCCCACTTTCCCCGCGTCCAAAGACGACCTCTTCCCGTTCGACGTGATTATCCTCGGTGACGTGGACCCCGGCCTGCTTAGCGTCAGCCAAATGGAAGGGCTCTTCGAGTTCGTCTCTTCCAAAGGGGGCGGCCTGCTCTTCATCGCCGGCCAGAACTTCGACCCCCTCGGCTACCGCGGGACCCCGCTGGAACGCCTCCTGCCCATCCAGCTGGCCGAGGCCCGCAACCCGACCGCGATCACCAACACGCTCACCCCCTTCCGACCGAAACTGACGGCCGAAGGCCGCGTCCATCCGATCTTCCGCTTCGGCGAGGACGAGGCGAGCAGTGCCAAGGTCTGGGAGGGCCTGCCCGAATTGAACTGGTACTTCGAGGCCCCGCGCAAACAGCCGGCCGCGTTCGTCCTGGCCGAGCACCCGACGATCCAGGGGCGCAACGGCAACCTGCCACTCATCGCCTACCAGTTCCTGGGTGCCGGCAAGACCATGTTCCACGCGATCGACGACACTTGGCTCTGGCGGAAACGGGTCGGCGACCGCTACTTCGGCCGCTTTTGGCTGCAAACGGCGCGCTTCCTGGCGCGTTCTAAGATCGCCGGCCAGAAGGGGGCCGAACTGACCACCGACCGCCTCCGCTACCAGCGGCAACAGCCCGTGCAAGTCCGGGTCCGGTTCACGAACCCAGGTGAGGCCCCCGGCATGGACCAACTGGTCGCCCTGGTGGAGAACCCAGGCCGCGGCTCTCGGAAAGTAACTCTGAAGAAATCTCCGGGAGCGTCTCATATCTATGAAGGGATCCTGCCGCCGTCTCCGGAGGGGACTTACACCGTCAGGCTCTTGCCACCGCCCGTGCTCGAAGGCGGGATGCCCACCGCCGAGTTCCGTGTGGACCCACCGGCCGCCGAACGGGAACGCACCCAGATGAATCAGGCGGAACTCACCCGGGCGGCCGAACTCACCAACGGCAAATTCTACACCCCAATCACCACCGACACGCTCTTGTCCGATTTACCCAAGCCCCGGAAAGTGCCCCTGGACACGCGGCCCCCCATTCCCCTCTGGAATTGGTGGCCGATGCTGGCCCTCTTCGTGGGCCTGATCACCGCGGAGTGGCTCTTGAGAAAACGTAAACAACTGGTATGATTCAAGTTGGCGAATGATCGGCACGGTCCTTCCGGTGCCGGTCCAACCAAGAGAGGGAGGCGTCTTGTGGCCCGAAACCTGCTGGAAGCCCGCATCGCGGCCCTCCGTGGCCGTGTTCGACGTCTCCTCGCCCTCCACGGGATGAGTTGGGTGGCCGTCGGCGCCGTCCTCACCATCGTTGCCGCCGGTGGGCTCGACTGGCTTATTCACCTGGCCCCCGAAGTCCGTCTGGCGGCCCTGCTAGGACTCATCGGCCTGACGGGTTGGCTCTTTTACCGCCACGTCATTTCCCCGTTGATCGTCCGATTCGCCGACCTGGACATCGCCCTCAAGATCGAACGGCGCTGGCCCGGCTTGAACGACCGCCTCTCCAGCACGCTCGAGTTCCTTCAAATGGCCGACGCGTCCCCAGGAGACGAGGAGCGCCACGGCTCCAAAATGCTCCGCGAGGCCACGATCGCCCAGACCTTGAAGGAGACCGAGAAGATCGACTTCCGCGAGGTCGTTGACCCAAGGGCCCCGCGCCGCGCCGCCGGACTTGCCGGACTCGTACTCCTGGGCGCCTTCGGCATTCTGATGGCCGCGCCGATCACGAGCCGCCTGGCGCTCGATCGCTTCTTCCGCCCGTACGGAGGCACGCAGTGGCCCAAGCGCACCCACATCGACACGGTCGAGGCCCCCGTGAAGGTGGCGCGAGGTGAGCCGTTCGCCTTCGCGGCCCTCGTGCGTCAAGGTGACCACGTCCCGCCAACCGCCCGCGTCACCTACCGTTTCCCCGACGGCGAGAAGTCGTCAGACCCCTTACGGGCCGACGGCCTGGGCCGCTTCGAGGGCCGGATCGAGGCGGTGAGCCGCCCGTTCGAGTTCTCGGTCGCGGCCGGCGACGACGAGACCGATTGGCGCCCCGTGGCCGTCGTGCCGCCCCCCGCCATCCAGGAGCTGACGATCACGACCACGCCCCCCGCCTACACAGGTGAAGGGCCCCAGGTGCTCGCGCCCGGACGCACCCAGGTCCGCGCGGTCGTCGGCAGCGCGATCGAACTCTCGGCCCTGGCCAACAAGGCGCTCGCCTCGGCCGTCCTCAAGCGAGGTGACGGTTCGACCATCCTCCCCATCGCCCTCGACATGGCCGCCCGCCACCTCAACGTCCGCTTCGAGACCGTCGATTCCGGCCCCTTCTGGTTCGATCTCATCGACCAAGACGGCTTCCAAAGCCGCGAGGCCGTCCGCTACGAACTCGCCGCGATCAAGGACGAGGCCCCCAAGGTCTCCCTGGAAGAACCGCTCAACGACAAGTTCGTCACGCCCAACGCCATCGTGCCTATCCGGGCCACCATCGACGACGACTTCGGCGTGGCCCGCGTGAGGATCGTCTATCAAGTCGCCGCGGGGAATTCCGAACCGACCCGCCAGGAAGTCGTCAACCTCTACCCGCGCGAGTCCGTGAGCGCGCCCGCCAAACACCTGCCCGTCGCCCACGACTGGGACCTCGCCGGTCTGGAACTGCAACCGGGCGCCATCGTCTCCTTCCACATCGACGCGATCGACCACGACAACCTCAATGGCCCGAACCTCGGCAAGGGCCGCGAGGTCCGCCTCCGGGTCATCTCGAAGCAGGAATACGCCCCCCTCCTGGAGGAACGCGAACGAGAACTCCGCGAGGAGACCCAGCGCATCCTTGAAATGCAAAAGCAGGCCCTCACCGGCGTCCAGGAGGTTGAGAAGGTCCTGAACAGGGCCGACCGCGTCGACCAGAAAGGCCGCGAACAACTCAAAACGGCGGCCGCCGTCCAACGCCAGGTCGGCAATCGTGTGACCAGCCCGGCCGATGGCCTGGAACAGAAGGTCCAACGGCTGCTCGACGACCTCAACAACAACAAGCTCGAAGCGGCCGAGACCCAACAGCAACTCGAACGGATGAAGCAAGGGCTCGAACGGGTCCGCCAACAGAACGTCGGCCCCGCCGACCAAGGGGTCACGACCGCCTCGAAGGCCCTCGAAAACCAGGCCGACGACGCCCAGGCCGACCAACCTCAACAAGAGGCCGACCAGGCCCAGGGCGACCCCTCCAAACAAGACCCAGGCGCGAACGCCAAGAACGCGAGCAAGGCCCAAACCGGCAAGAAGGCGCAAGCGAAGAAAGCGCCCGGCAAAGACGGACAGCAATCCCCCGACGGCAAGAACGCCCAAGGCGACCCCCAGGAAGGGGGGGATCAAGTCGACGAGGGCGGTCAGGACCAACCCGCCGGCGACCCCTCCCAGGCCCAAAGCCAGCCCAAGGGGGCCTCGCCCAAGAAGTCGGCCGCGACCAAGAAGTCGGGCCAATCTCCCCAAAAGGGCCAGTCCCGCCAGGAAAAGGACCTCGCCAAAGACGCGCTCGCGCAGGCCGAGACCAACCAAAAGGCGATCGCCGACGAACTCCAAACGATGCTCGACGACCTCTCCCGCTTCGAGACCCAGGCGGGCGTCGCGCGTGACGTCGAGAAACTCCAAAAAGACCAGGAAGAGCTGACCAAGCGCACCGCCGAGGCGGCCCAACGCCCCGACCTCCGCGGCAAGGCCCCCGACCAAATCGACAAGGCCGCCAAGGCCGACCTCGAAAACATGAAGGACCGCCAACGCGAACTCGGCGAGAAGGTCGCCAACGTCGAAAACAAGCTCGACGAGCTCTCTCAACGCCTTGAGCAAACCGACCCCGTCGCCTCACGCGGGCTCAAGGAGGCCGCCCAGCAAAGCCGGCAACGCAACACGTCCGGCAAAATGAATGACGCGGCCGACCGGATGCAAGACAACCAAATGGGCAACGCCTTGAACCAGCAGGAGCAGGCCCGGAAGGACCTCAAGCAACTCGCCGACGCCCTCAAGAACCAACGCGAAAATGAACTCTCTCGCCTGGTGAAGGAACTCAAGCAAGCCGGCAAGGACCTGGAGAAACTCCGCGAACGTCAGGCCACCAACCTGATGAAGACCCAGGACGCCAAGGAAAACCAAAACGCCGAGGAACGGGCCCAGGAACTCAAGAAACTCGCCAAGGAGCAGGCCGAGATCCAAAAGGAACTCGATCGCCAACTCCAAAAGCTCCGAAAACTCAAGGCCGACAACGCCGCCCAGGCTGGTCAAAAGGCCACCGGCAAAATGTCGAAGGCCCAACAGCAACTCGATGAGGAAGACGCCGAGGAGGCCGAACGGGCCATGAAGGAGGCCCTCCGCGACCTCGAAGAGGCCCAAGACGAACTCGACCAGGAACAGCAAGACGCCGAAGAACGGCTGGCGATGGAGCAACTCGTCAAGACCACCGACACGCTTCGCCAACTCGCCGAGCGGCAAGGCAAGATCGTTGAAGGGACGACCGATTTCGAAAAACTCCGGGCCGCCAAGGCCGACGGCCAACTCACGCCCGCCGAACGCGACGACGTGAAAAACCTCGGCCGGACCGAAGACCGCCTCCGCGATGAGACCAACGACCTCATCGAACGCCTCGACAACGCGCCCGTCTTCGCGCTGACCCTGAAACGGGCCGGGGAGCAGATGGAAACGGCCGCCAAACGCCTACAGCGCTCCATCACCGACGACGAGACCCAACGCGCCGTGGACGGGGCCGCCAAACGCTTCAAGCAACTCCTCGACGCCCTCCAACAAGACCAAGGAGATGGTGACGGAGGAGGTGGAGGAGGCGGTGGCGGTGGTGGAGGAGGAGGCGGTGGCGGTGGTGGAGGAGGTGATGGCATCCCCACGGCCGCCCAAGTGAAGATGCTCAAGCGCTTGCAAGAGGAAATCAACGACCGGACCGCCGAGTTCGACGAAATCAAACGTCGCGGCAAGACACTTTCACCCAAGCAAACCGCCGAACTCGAACGGCTCCACGACGAACAGCGGACGGTCGCCGACCTGGCCCGCGACATGACCAAACCGGCCCGCGCCGACGGCGAGGACTGACACGACCCTTTGATCCTCGGAAGGAGGACCCGAGATGTCCACGACCCGCAAGCTGCTCGCCGCGGCGCTCACGGCCCTTCTGGCCTGGTCGCCTTTCGTCCTGGCCCAAGACAAGCCGAAGGCCCCCGACGACCTCGAGAAACTCCTCGAAAAGATCGAGTCCAAGGTCGTCCCCCAAGACAAAGGCAAAGACGACAAGAAGCCCGCCGAGACCGACAAGGACAAAGACAAGGAGAAACCCAAGGGGGACACTAAGCCCAGGGCGAAGGACAAGGACCTCGACGACCTGCTCGAGAAAATCGGCCGAACGACCGAGGCGCCCACCACCTCGGGCAAGGCCAAATCAAGCGAAGTGCCCGACCCCACCAAGGCGATCGACCCCGACCAACCCAAGAAACGCGACCTGCTCCCCGACGAGGCCAAGAAGCTCGACCTACGTCTCGAGGAGATCCTCGGCCGGAAGCGCAAGAAGCAGGGCGAGGAAGATCAGCAAGACCAGGGGATGCTGGCCGAGACGATCAAGAAGATGCGCGAGGTCGAGCAGCGCCTCGAGGAGCCTGATACCGGCGAACAAACGCGCAAGAAGCAGGATGAGATCGTCAAGGACCTGGAGCAGGTGCTCAAGCAAGTCCGTCAACAGGCCCAGGCCAAGAAGAAAATGGCCCAACGCAAGGGCCAGATGAAGGGCCAGCAACCCGGCGACCAACCCGGTGAAGAGGCCGGTCAGGGCCCGCGCGGGGCCGAGAAGCCGAACACCGAGAGTATCCTCGCCAAAGACAAGAACCCGTGGGGCCACCTGCCCCCCACGCTCCGCGAGGAAATGGCCAACATCTTCAAGGAAGGCTACCTCCAAGCCAAGGCCGACTTGATCAAGCGTTACTATCTCTCCGTGAACAAGAAGGCCCTCACCCGAGGGGAGTGACCATGATGGCGCAACCGTCTTCCTTCGTGGTGGTGTTCGGCCTTCTTCTCGCCGTCGCGGCGCCGGCCCTGGCCCAACCTCAGCCCCAGGGACAGGGGCAGAAGGCCGATTTCGTCGAGGCTCGCACCGGCGTCGTGCCCGAAGGGGCCGCCGAACTCATGACGGGCGAGACGGAGAAGGCCACCCAGGTCGCCCTCGTCTGGCTGGCCAAACAACAGAACGGCGACGGCTCGTTCGGCACCGGCCCTTATCGGAGCAACGTGGCCGTCACCAGTCTGGCCGGTCTGGCCTTGATGTCCTCGGGCTCGTCGCCGGGCCGCGGGCCCTATGGCCCTCACATCGACAAGGCCATCCAATTCGTTCTGGACAACACCGACCAATCCGGCTTCATCAACGTCCCGGCCGCCGCGACCCACGGTCCCATGTACGGCCACGGCTTCGCCGCCCTCTTCCTCGCCGAAGCCTACGGCATGACCCGCCGTCCCGAAATCCGCGACAAGCTCGAAAAGGCCGTCCGACTCATCATCGACACCCAAAATAAGGAAGGGGGTTGGCGCTACCAACCCGCCCCCCGCGACGCCGACCTCTCCGTGACGATCTGCCAGATCAACGCCTTGCGGGCCGCCAAGAACGCGGGCCTCTTCGTCCCGCGCGAGACCGTCGACGCCTGCATCAAGTACGTCAAAGACTCCCAAAACGCCGACGGCGGCTTCCGCTACATGCTCGCCGGAGGCGCCAGCGCCTTTCCCCGCTCGGCCGCCGGCGTCGTCGCCCTCTACAGCGCGGGCGAGTACCAATCCAAAGAAATCGACGCGGGCATCGCCTACCTCAAGCAATACTTGCCCGATATGAAGTTCGGTCAGCGCTACAGCCATTATTTTTATGGTCACTATTACGCAATACAAGCAATGTGGATACGAGGCGGAGACGACTGGATGCGCTGGTATCCGGCGATCCGCGACGAACTCTTGGACAAGCAATCGCCCGAGGGTTTCTGGGCCGACAGCACGGGCCAAGAGTACGGTACGGCGATGGCCCTGATCATCCTTCAGGTCCCCAACAACTTCCTACCGATCTTCCAACGCTGATCCGGCCTGGTCCCGAGCGGGCGCCGCCGCCGCGGCGCCCCTCGGGAAACGAAGCACGGTCCGCGAACGCACCAGGGAGGACACACCATGCCGGCTCGCCCGTCGTCGCGATGGCCCCTGGTCTCGCTCGCGCTCGCGTTCCCGTTCCTCGCTCTCGCTCCTTCGACCGGACGGTCCCAGGAGCCAGGTCAAGGCCAGGGGGCCGATTTCCGCGAGGCTCGCCGCGGCGACGTCCCCGAGTCGGTCGCCGGCCAGATCACGCCCGAGACCGACCGCGCCATTCAGGTCGCCCTGGACTGGTTGGGCCGTCAAGGAAACTCCGACGGTTCGTTCGGTCGCGGCGACGTGCCGATCGCCGTCACGAGTCTCGGCGGACTTGCCCTCATGTCGTCCGGCTCGACACCCGGCCGCGGTCCCCACGGGCCCAGGATCGACCAGGCCCTCCAGTACATCTTGGACAACACCGGCCCCAGCGGCTTCATCAACGTCGCCGGCGCGGGCAGCCAAGGGCCCATGTACGGCCACGGCTTCGCCACGCTCTTCCTCGCCGAAGCCTACGGCATGACCCGCCGTCCCGAAATCCGCGACAAGCTCGAAAAGGCCGTCCGACTCATCATCGACACCCAAAACCAGGAGGGCGGCTGGCGCTACCAACCCGTCCGACGCGACGCCGACCTCTCGGTGACCATCTGCCAGATCAACGCCCTCCGCGCCGCTCGGAACGCCGGCCTTTTCGTCCCGCGCGAGACCGTCGACGCTTGCATCAAGTACGTGAAACTCTCCCAAAACCCCGACGGCGGATTTCGCTATCAGGTCCGGGGCGGCCCAAGCGCCTTCCCACGCTCGGCGGCCGGCGTGGTCGCCCTCTTCAGCGCGGGTGAGTACGAGACCAAGGAAGTCGACAACGGGATCGCTTACCTCCATCAAAGCGCGCCCGGGCGGCGGTTCCCCAGTCGCGATCGCTACTTCTTTTACGGTCACTATTATGCTATCCAAGCCATGTGGGTCCGCGGCGGCGACGACTGGGACCGCTGGTTCCCAGCCATCCGCGACGACCTCCTCGCCCGCCAAAACGCCGACGGCTCTTGGAGTGACGACTATGGCAGCGAATTCGGCACCGCAATGGCCCTCATCATCCTCCAGGTCCCCAATAGTTATTTGCCGATCTTCCAGCGATAAGAATGAGAAAAGCCACACCGCCGAGGGCCCGACATCGCGATGTCTCACCGCTTGCTGATTATCCTGGCCTGTTTGATCGCCGTTCCGACCACGAAGCCGGCCCCCGCCGACGATCAACTCCCCTCCGACCCCGTCTTCCTCGTCCGCCTGTCCGACGGTTCCAACCTAACCGGCCGCATCCAGCGCCTTGGGGCCGATCGCCGGGTCTCGATTCGGCCGGTGGAACAAGACCAGCCCGGCCGCGATTTCCCCCTCGACGACGTCGTCTCGTTTGAGCGGACCAACGCGACCTCGACGAACCTTCCCGACTATCCGACCTTGCTCTTCCCCGACGGCGAACGGATTCGGGCGGGCATCGGCAAAGTGGACGAGACGACGATCGCGGCGCAGTCGCGGGCCCTGGGCGAGTTGGCCGTGCCCACGATCAGCGTGCTCGGCATGGTGCTCGTGCCGCCCACGGAGGCCGAGTCGCTCGAGGCCCTTCACGCGGCGATCCGAGCTGAAACGGGCGGTCGCGAAGTCGTCTGGCTAAGCAACGGCGATCGCTTGGAAGGGGGCTTTTTGGGCCTCTCCAACGAGGCGCTGGAATTCAAGACGGCCGCCGGGCCCGCGACGGTCCCTCGCCGCTCGCTCATCGCCGTGGCGTTTGACCCCAAACTCGTCGAGTATCCCCGACCGCGCGAGACCTTCATCGAGTGCAAGCTGCGCGATGGGTCCCGCTTCGGCCTGACCAAGCCCCGCTACGACCAAGGCGCGCTCCAAGGGAGCACCCGCGCCGGCTTCGCCGTGAAGGTCCCGCTCAGCGAGGTGGACCGCATCACGACCCGCTCCAACCGCGTGCAGTACCTCTCCGAACGAGCCGAGGACGCGGTCAAATACACGGGCTTTCTCGGCAGCCCCCGACCTCACCGGAAAGATAGCGCCGTCGATGGCCGGGCGATCCTTCTGGCTGGTCAATATCACGACCGAGGCCTCGGGACGCAAAGTCGGACGCTCCTGGCTTACAAGCTCGACGCGTCGGCCCGTCGCTTCCAGGCCACGATCGGTTTGGACGATCGGGCCGGTCCTTTGGGAGACGTCGTCTTCCGCGTGCGCGTCGACGACCGTGTGGCCTTCACTTCCCCGTCGATGACGGAGGGGACCAAGCCGATCGACCTCGACATCGACCTGAAAGGGGCCCGGTTCCTCATTTTGGAGACCGACTTCGGCGAGCGCGGCGACGTCCGCGACCTGGCCGATTGGGCCGAGGCCCGCCTCGTTCGCGACCCGGGCCCATGAGTTTGACCAAGACCGGCCCCGTATCGAACACCACCCTGCCCAACCCACGGATAACACGCACGATGACGGACGACGACCCACGCGGGCCCGAAGAGCGGCTCGCGGACCTGGCCCATCTCTCCGCGGGGATCGGCCATCATGTGATCAACGCCTTTAGCGCGATCGTGAGCAACGCCGAAATCCTCAAGCTCAGCGCGCAGATGCCGGAAGCGGTCGACCCGCTGACCGTCGCCGATGTGATCGTGAAAACGGCGCTGGGGGCCTCCAGCGTGGCCCGCCGCCTGATCGACTTCACTCGCCCGATCACCACCATCAACTTCGAGTCCACGGACTTGCGGAAGCTCCTAGCCGAGATCGTCGCGCATGAGCGGGAAAAGGCGCCGGCGGGCGTGCGCTGGGTCGAGGACCTCAAACCGGTCCCGCCCGTCTCGGCGAATGGAGAACAGCTCAAGGCGATGCTCGGCCACCTGATCGAGAACGCTTACGAGGCGCTATCGGGCCGTGGCGGCGAGATCTCACTCTCGACCGCCGTGGACCCGCGCGGCTGGGTCGTCATGGAGTTGGCGGACAACGGACCGGGCATGACCGAGGAGGTGCACAAACACGCGGTGGAGCCTTTTTTCACGACCAAGGCGGGGCGCTTCGGCGTCGGCCTGACGATCGCGAACGGCATCTGGCGGCGCCACAAGGGGACGCTCGGCGTGCTCACCCACCCGGGCGAAGGGGTGCGCGTCCGCCTCTTCATCGAACCCGAGGGTCACGAGCCTAAGATTTGAAGGGACCCTCGAAGTCTCGGAACCGGTGCTTTCTGAACGCGGGACGACCAACGGTATGCCCCTGGGCGTGGGGATCATCGATGCGTGGACAACGCCATTGTGAAGCGCTGTCCGTGTGGGAATCGGTCCTTGGGCAAGAATGTCCATTGATCAAGCAATGGAACGAAAAGCTGAGGTCTGGAATTGATCGGGGTATTGGAAGAGAAATGTGCTCTGACGGGAACGCCTCCGATCCGATGCCTTCACAACGAAAACGTGTGACGAGAGACGATTGCGGGCTCATGGAATGCGTGACCACGGATCGAGACGCTGGAAGGGTCTTACGCGGTGTGCCGCGTGGGCTCGAAACGTCGAGAGCCACTTGTCGGTCGCGCGAGAGTCAACTCAATCGTGGTCTGCTCTAGAGGTCATCGATCGATACCACGTCTCCCGAGGACCGAGTCGAGAGGGCCCGCCACGTCGGCAGGGACACGGCGTCCTTGACGAAACGCACACTCCCGTCCATGAGAAGGCAATTCACCCCGCCTGGGTGACGCGAGCGAGCTGAGAAGACGCCGTCCCGAAGGCTTAGCTGGTGGAGGTCCTCGCCTCGCCCGTCGATCGTGCAATCGATAAGACGGGGATTGGGCGTCGAGCAGTGGTTGTACGAAGTGAAATGGAAGCCCGTGAGGAACCAGGATTCGCCCGACCGCGAGTCCCTGGCCACGTCCGGTCGAGCACCCGCGCAGGCCGCGCGGAACACGTCGGGGTCGACGGGGAAGGTCCCGTCGTAGGGGAGCAGACTGTAGTTTCCGGGCGAGGGCCCATCGCGGACCCAGTCGCCTTTGGTTCGCTCCGACAGGCCCACCGTCGCGGACAAGCCGTCTCTGAAGTCGGCGGGGCGGAAAGACGCGAAGGGGACGAACGCCCCGTTGCCTCGGTCGGACATGATCGGTGTCGCGCCGACGTTGAATCGGTAATTCACGCGACCATAGCCCGGCGGAGACGAGTCGACATCCGAGGGACAAAGCACGATGTCGAGTTTCACCAGCATGACCGTCGCGTTCATCCAAAGGGCCCGAGCCTCGCCCGGGTGCATGACGAAATTGATGGAATCGTAAAGGGCATGTAGCGTGTCAACCGTAGTGGCACAACCGGCGTCAGCCCGGAGCAACGGCCTCC
>CALLYK010000581.1 GCA_937858365.1 uncultured Isosphaeraceae bacterium
ACCGGCCGCCGACGACCGGGGTCGTGTATTCCCGTTTCGTGAGCGTGTCGAAGACGGTGATGCCCGGCTCGAACACAGGCTTGAAGTCGGTGTCGGCGAACTTCGGATCAAACACGATGTGATTCACTTGGAAACGGGTTTGATGCAGCAAGGACCCATCCCGAGCGTGATATCGGAGCGTCTCCGAGTCGACGACGACGGCGTGGCCCTGGATATGGTCGATGCGCAGCGCACTCCAGTCCCAGACCGGCCGGTCTGCGGCCTTGGCGGCCTGGTCGACATAAGAAACGATCCGGAGAGGGACGTGGTCCTGTTCGTCGATCAGGTAGACAAGGTCTTGTACCGACTTGCTCCAGGGGAGGCGATCTGCGGCGAATGTCGCGCAGGGCCTTCCCAGCGGGGCCACAAGTCTCGCGTCGGTCGTCCCTTTGAGCACCTCATGAATTGGGATCGTGCCGGCATAGAATGAGCGCAAGGGCCAAGGCCGTTCGTCCTGCCCGGGCCCCTCATGCAGAAAGCTCGCTCCGATCGTGATCGACCGCTGCCGGGTCTCCCATGCCGAAGGCTCGTACTTCACGTAGTAACTCTTGGCGCCGTCGAAGAACCCGGTCTCATGGAACCCGTTCCCGTCCCCGTAGAAAATCTTGCGATCCAGGGACCGACGACCGTCCTCACGCTCTCGATAGGATTCCTCCACTCTCTGGACCGCTCTGTCGGTCGCGGCGTTCCCCGGAAAGGTCTGCGTCATCCGGATCTCGACGGACGACCAGGCATTCAACTCGGCGGCGACCCTGGCGAGAAGGTCATCTTCCGCACCGTTCATGGAGGCCTCGCGGTTGACAGGATTGCCGATGGCTCGGGTCCCCCCAGGGCACGAGAGCGGGACTTGGACTGGATGGCGTCGTTAATCGTTAATAAAATGCACGCTGCTTACAAGTATCGTATGTTTTGTTGCCGCATACGATGAGAGGACTAGCGTTACCCGAATAGCAATCATAGGTTGACCCGCAGTTATTGGAGTTCTCCTGGCAGGGCGCGGATGGGGGAGGGTTTTGGGTCTCGCAAGTCCCCCAAGCGTAGCCGGGATCGAGGATCGGCTGGCAGTAGTAATTGCCGGAAGTCGTATCGCAGTCGTCGCAGGGGTTGGAAGCCAGCGTGCATTTCTTGTTGGCGATGTTGTCCGCCGCGAGTCGGTGTTTCGGGAGAGTCAGGTACAACAGCGACCACAACACGATTCCGCTGACGAACGAGATGGACGCGATATTTCGACGATTCATGACGCGGCTGATAAGACCTCCCGAAGTATCGGTGATGGTGACTGCAGTGATCGTCGACTCGACGAAAGGCGAGGCGGCGGGCGCGGGGCTTGGCCCGCTTCATGGGAGAACTTCTCCACCGGCCCTGGAGCCCAGGGCCCTCCAAACAGCGCGGTGGATGTCGGACGCGTACCAGCGTACCGAGCCATCCATCATCGCCGCGTTCACGCCGCCCGGGTGGTAGCTTCGCGCGGCGAAGACCCCGTTCTGGTGGTTCGGCGCGCAATCCGGTGTCTTGCCATTGGGCGAGACCGACGTGTAGAAACCACAGTGACAAGCACTTGCGGCCAGCCAGGACCGACCGGCGTCGAACTGCGGCTTGGCCGCGTGGGCCGGGTCGCCGCAAAGTGAGATCCAGATGTCGCCCATCTCGGGGGTGGTGACGAGGCCGCGGAGAGTCATCCAGTCCACGGACGGATTGTACTGGTTCGCGCGCGAACCCAGAGGTTTCTCCGCGTAGGCCAACGTGGACGACAGGCCATCGACGAAGTCGGCCGGCCGGGTCGGGTCGAGCGCGGCGAAGCCCCCATCCTCCCGATCCGAGATGATCCAGCCGGTCCGCAAGACCTCGATCGAGGAGACCCCTGTGCCGAAGTTGGCCCGATACGACAGGCTGCCGAGGCCGAACGGAGATGACCCGGAGTTGGGGTCCGAAGGACAAAGAAACAGGTTCAGCGCGGTCCGCGCGGTCGTGAGGTTCGGCGGAGAGAACTCGCTCAGATTGGCGCCCGAGCCCGCTCCCATTCCGACATTGATTTGG
>CALLYK010000582.1 GCA_937858365.1 uncultured Isosphaeraceae bacterium
CGCGCGGGCCTCGGCCTCGGTCGCGCGGTTGTTCCAAGCGGCCCGCTCGGAACTGTCTGGGGCGTTGACTCTCTCGTTGGATCGGGACCTGGTGACGAGGCTCGTGTGCACGCCGTGCGAGTCGTCGGTTGATGTCTTCCAACCTCGAACCAAGGTCAAGACTGCCAGCGCGGTCTGCCCCAAGTGCAACCGAACGAGTCTGCCGGAGATGGTCAGCCAGGTTGAAGAGGGAGGCCCCTTGGCCGAACGCCCGTTGGCCTCCCTGGGCGTGCCGCCTTACGATGTGGTGAGGGTCGAAGGGAACGAAGGGACCGGGTTCTACCTCCTGGCGGGCGACCCCTCCCCGTTCGCTTGAAGTTGTTCGAGGGCCCCATTCATGGCCGCAACCAGCCGAATCTTGCCCTTCGCCGATCGGGAGGTGGACCCCAAAGGGTCGCCTCTTTTGGAGAACGGCGACCGTCTGACCCGCGACGAGTTCGAGCGACGCTACAAGGCGATGCCTCATCTGAAGAAGGCCGAACTCATCGACGGAGTGGTTTACATGCCCTCGCCCGTCTCCGTGCCTGATCATGGCGACCCACACTCCCAAGCGGGTGTTTGGTTGGGGCTATACGCAGTTCGGACCCCTGGGGTCAGATCGAGCGACAACGGGTCAATCAACCTCGACGTGGACAACATGCCCCAACCGGACCTTTCCTTGCGAATCCAGGCCGAAAACGGTGGTCGTGCCGGGATCGGTCTCGACGGCTATCTCGATGACGCTCCCGAACTGATCTTCGAAGTGGCCTCAAGCAGCGTTAGCTACGACCTTCATCAGAAATTAAGGGTCTATCAGAGGCACGGTTGCCCCGAGTATGTGGTCTGGCGCGTCCGCGATCGGGCCATTTCGTGGTTCGTCCTACGCGAGGGCGGTTACGAGCCGCTCACGCCCGGCCCCGACGGCGTTCTGCGGAGCGAGGTCTTTCCGGGACTTTGGCTCGACCCGGCGGCCCTGGTCGCGGACGACATGCAGCGTGTCTTGGCGATCCTCGACGAGGGGCTCGCGTCTGCTGAACACGCCGCGTTCATCGCGACCTTGCTCCAACGACACCCGATCGAGGGGCCATCGTGAGCGCCGATGAGATGCTCTTCGAGGAGGTCAGCTATCGCGAGCCCGTGCGCATGCGCCGGCCGGATCGCGACCCGCGTTGGGCCAGTCAGGCCTATCAAATACCTGGGCCCGAAGACCTGCCGATCTTCCTCGATCGGGCACCTGCCGACGCCATCGAACGTCACGCCCTCAGCGACACGTCCGTCGAAGTCGGCGGGGTCATCCTGGGACGCGAATGTCTGGACGAGGAGACGGGCAAGCCGTTCGTCTGGATCACGCGCTCATTGGAAGCCCGTCATTACGAAAACACGCAGGCCAGCTTCACATATACGCATGACTCCTGGCAGGAAATCACACGCGAGCGCGACGAAAAGTTCCCCGACCTCGACATCGTCGGCTGGTATCATACCCACCCCGATTTCGGGATCTTCCTTTCAAGCCACGACCTGTTCATCCATCGGAACTTCTTCAATCGGCCCCTCCAAGTGGCCTACGTCGTGGACCCGATCCGTCACGACCGCGGGTTCTTTCAGTGGCGCCTGGACCAGATCGACCAACTCGGCGGTTTTTTCATCACGTCCGAACGCGGCGAGCGCGTGGCCACGGCGCGGTTCTTGAACGACCTCGAAGACATCCCCAACAGTGACGCCGGTGGAAGTGGTTTGTCCCCCCGACTGGAAGCGGAGCTGATCGCCATGTTGACGCGCCCTCACGTTTCGGCCCAGGCGGTCTCATCCACCAGCGAGCGACTCCAGCTCGCGACCCTCTTCACCTTGCTCGGGACCGCGATCGGGATGCTCGCGGTGGCGGCGGGTCTTTGGTTGTACACCCTCCATCAGAGCGTGAAGGGGCAGACCGCCGAACTGGAGAAGCTGCGTGAGGCCCTGAACGTCGCCAAGGAGAAGCAGGGCGAAAACCTAACAAGGGCGCGCGTCGAGGCCAAGGAGCGGGCCCTCGATTCGTTGCTCCGCGAGGTCCGTCCCGGCGCCTCCCCCGAAGCCTTCACCGAACTCTATGCCAAGAGCCTTCGCGAGCGCGACGAGGCCCAGAGCAAGCTGGCCGACCAACAGGCCTTGGTTGACGAAAGCGGAAAAAGCCTGTCGCGACTTCAGAAAGACCTGAAGAACGTGCGCGGCGAGAACGAAGCGCTTCAGAAGAAGGCCGACGACCTGCAAAAGAGCGCCGAGGCCGTGACCACGTTGAAAGACGAGAAAAAGGCCCTCGAGACCAAAGTCATAGACTTGGAAGAGAAAGCTGCGGAAATCGAGACCCTGAAGGACATCCAGTCTGGCAAGCTCCCGCGGAACTACATGATCGCCTGGTATGCGGCAGTGGCCGGGTGGGGCTTGGCGATCCTGCTCGGACTCGGCTGGATTTCCCAAGCCGGGAGGGGTCCGGGGCCGGCCCCGACGGGGCCTGAAGGACGACCAGACGCTTGAATTCGTCCCTCGAACATGCGACAGATGAGAGAGCAGTTGTGGCCCCAGGCGATCGGCGGGGGGCCAGAGGGTCGAGAAAGGGCTAGGCGACGACGCGGCTCGGTCTTCATAATCGGGCGCGTCGGGTCCGAGTCCGGGCCCATGCCGAGGACGCCTCGCGCGCCGTATCGCCTTGGTTATTCCCTGGCGAGTCGAGACCCGAGTGCGGGCAGCTTCCGTCGCCCCGCGTCCCTCCTCCCTCCGCCATCCATCGAGCCGTGCCGAACGTCAAGGGACATCGTTGGTGGCTCAATCGGCGGTGACAGGACCAGGAGCCTGGCCTTTGTTGAACATGGACCACGTTCGCTGGATCGTTAGCCGTTATCCGGGCTGGGTCGTCGGGGCCTGGGTCTTGCTGGCGACTGCCCTCGGCCTTCTGGCGCCTGACCTGACTCGCCTGGCGGCCGAAGGCCAGGCCCACCTCGTCCCCGAGGATTGTCCCAGCGCCCAGGGGGACGGCCTGGTCCAAGCCTCTTGGCCGGAGCATTGGTCGCGGTCCCTGGCCGTCGTGGCCCTGACCCGCCCCGAAGGACTCACCGACGAAGACCGTCAATATGCCAGGCGCCTCGAAGAGGCCTTCAAGTCTCCCGCGAAGACGCCGGAGTGTCTTCTTCGGATTCTGGGGCCGGGCTCCCGTCCCGAGATCGCCGAACAGTTGGTGACCCCCGACGGCACGACCGAGACTTTGGTCCTGCAATTCAGTCAATCCTTCGTCGCGCCGGCGACTGGACGGGACATCGGACTTTTCCAGACCCTTCAGAGCGAATTCAAGTCGCCTGCCGGCCTCAAGGTCCTTTGGACGGGAGACGCCGTTCTGGGTCGCGACTACATGGCCCGAGTCAAGGACTCTCTCGACCGTTCGGCCATGTTCACGGTCGGGCTCCTACTCATCGTCCTGCTCATCGTCTATCGGTCGGTGCCCTTGGCCCTCGTCCCCCTGTTGACGATCGGCATCGGCGTGGTGATCTCGCGGAGTTTCCTGGCCTGGATGGTCCAATGGGGCTGGGAAGTCTCCCCTCTTGTCGAGCTTTTTTTGATTGTCATCCTGTTTGGTTGCGGGACCGACTTCTGCCTCTTCCTCTCCTGGCGCTTCGGCGAGCACTGGAACGCGGCCAACCCGGCCGGCGCGATGCGCATCACGATGGTCAAGTCGGTCCCACCGCTCCTCACAAGCGCCGGCACCGTGATCGCCGGTCTCTCCTTGATGCGGATCACCGAATTTAAGCTCTTTTCCAGCACGGGCCCCAGCGTGGCCCTGGGTCTTGCCCTGACTTTGCTCGCATGTTTGACCTTGACCCCGGCCTTGCTTGTCCTCCTGGCCCGGTCCTATCCGCGCGCCTTCGCGGGGCTGACGGCCCCCCCTTCGGGGATTTGGCAGGTCATCGCCCGCGAAGTGATGAAGCGACCGCTCTTGACCTGGTGCGCGACGTTGCTGCTGATGGCCCCACTCGCCCTCTTCGCGCTCCTCGACAAACACCCGTACGCGCAAGACATCGTCGGGGAATTGCCCCATGAAACGGCTTCCGTCCAGGCCCTCAAGACAATCACCGACCCGCCCGGCCTGGAGCGTCGCAGGAAGTTCCGCCTGGGAGAGATCGCCCCGTTGACCGTCGTCCTGGAGTCGGAGTCGGACTGGACCGATTCGCAGGGCCTGGCGGTCATCGACGACATTGGCCGGATGCTCGAACACCAGCGTTCCCTGGCCGAGGTCCGCTCGGCGACCCAGCCCCTGGGTAGCGGCGAACTCTTGGCCCGCGCTCGTCTGGGATCGCGCGTGGGCGAGATTGAAGACGGGGTCGGCCGGCTCGGCGTCGGCGCCGCGGAACTGAAAAAGAAACTGGAGATGGGGGTCGTCAAACTTCGGATGGCCCGGCGCGTCGAGAAAGGGACGGGCCTGAACGTCCTGTCGGGACGGCCCCGCGTGCAAGCGAAGCCCGCGGAGGGACCAGGGGACGATCAACCCAAGGAGACACCTCCCCCCAACCCGACCGACGAGATGATCGAGCAACTGCGTGAGGCGATCGCCGGGGCGGGACAACTGGCCGACGGCGCCCGCCTCGCTGAGGCCGAACTGAAGAACATCACCCGGGACCCAGTGGGCCAACACGCACTCGACCGACTTCTCATCAATCGCCAGTTGCTTGAGGAAAGGCCCGAACTGGAGCGCAGCTTCTCATTCTACATCTCCCCTGACCATCATCGCGCTCGCCTCGACTTGATCCAAACCGATCGCCTCTTCACGTCCAAGGCGTTGGACCAGGTCGAACTTATCAGGGCGCGGGTTGGCGAATACCTGGGCGAGGAGAAGAACGTCGCGGCGAGGGCCCTCGTGACCGGTCCCAACGCCCTGGCCCATGACACACGCGTCGTCACCAGTCGCGACCAGTACAAGACCTGGCTCATCGTCCCGATCGGGGTCTTTCTCATCCTGCTGCTCTCCTTGCGCGACGTGCCGGCCTGCATCAACCTCGTGGTGACGATGGTCCTGACGTACTCGTTCGCCATGGGCCTGACGCATATCGTCTTCGTCCTTTGGCTGGGGGCCGAGGGGATTGATTGGAAGGTGCCTTACTTCCTGTTCGTGCTCTTAGTAGCGGTTGGTGTGGATTACAACGTCTTCTTGATGAGCCGGATGCAAGAGGAAGTGAAGTCGCTAGGGCTTCGGTCGGGGATCACGCGGGCGGTCTCTCAAACGGGCGGCCTGATCAGCTCGGCCGCCGCGATCACGGCCGCGAGTTTCGCCTCGTTCCTGACGAGTCCGCTGGGGTCCATCCGTCAACTTGGGTTCGCCCTAGTCGTCGGGATCGCCATTGACGCCCTTTTGGTCCGTCCTGTCCTGGTCCCCTGCGGTCAGTGGCTCTTGAGCAAGCCGGGCAGGCGTCGGGCCGGGCCCACCCTCACGGCCGGTCCCCGACAGAAAGGGGAAGTCCCGGTGTTTCGGCGCGGCCTCGGTGAACTCGGCAAGGCCGCGGGGGGGGTCTGACCAGCCACGGTCCCATGATCTAAAACTCGAGCGCCTTGCGCCTGTGACCGCTTTTCGGCGGGCAGGGCGCACCCTGTACCATCCCCGCGCTCTCTGCGTTATGATGGCCTCTCCGCGACCGGGCGATGGCGCCGCCCATGCTCGCGGGTACGCAATGAAGAGGAGTTTCGCATCATGTCCCGTCCGGTCGAAATCACGGAACTTGTCTTGCGTGACGGCCACCAGAGCTTGCTGGCCACTCGGATGGCCCTGGAAGACATGGTCCCGATCTGCGGCGAAATCGACCAGGCGGGCTACTGGAGCGTCGAGTGCTGGGGAGGCGCCACGTACGATTCGTGCATCCGGTTCCTCAACGAGGATCCGTGGGTGCGTTTGCGGACCTTGCGCCAGCTCCTGCCCAATTCGCGTTTGCAGATGCTCCTGCGGGGTCAGAATCTTCTGGGCTACCGTCATTACGAGGACTCGGTCGTCGATCGTTTCGTGGACAAGTCGGCCGAGAACGGCATGGACGTCTTCCGTGTCTTCGACGCCCTGAACGATGTCCGCAACTTACGTCGCGCCTTGGAGGCGGTCAAGCGCACGGGCAAGCACGCCGAGGGGACAATCTGCTACACGACCTCTCCGCTGCACACGGTCGAGAAGTTCCTCGTTATGGCCCGGCAGCTTCGCGATTTGGGCTGTCACTCGATTTGCATCAAAGACATGGCGGCCCTGCTTCGTCCCCAACCCGCCTACGACCTGGTGAAGGGGATCAAGGAAACATGTGGGGCCGACACGGTCGTCCACGTCCACGTCCACGCGACCACCGGCGTGACGATGGTCAGCTTGATGAAGGCGATCGAGGCGGGCGCCGACATTGTAGACACGTGCATCTCTTCGCTCAGCCTTGGGCCCGGCCACAATCCGACCGAGGCGATGGTCGAAATGCTCCAAGGGACCGGCTACACGACCCGTCTCGATAAAGCTCGTTTGGCCAGGATCAAAGACCATTTCGCCAAGGTCCGCCCGCGCTACACCGAGTTCGAGTCCAAGTTCATCGGGGTTGA
>CALLYK010000583.1 GCA_937858365.1 uncultured Isosphaeraceae bacterium
CTCGCGCGCACCGCCGCAGTCTCGGCGAGGAACGCCGGCAAGATGCCCGCATCGAGCTCGAGCTGGCGCCGGGCGCGCGCCGCGAGCAGCTCCAGCCGCCGCGCATCGAAGCGTTGATGCAGCGCGGACAGCAGCGCCAGCGCGTCGCGACTCAGGATCGCATCGGCGTCGGCCAGGCCCGACGGCGCAACTTCGAGTCGGCCGACACTTGGCGATGCAGACAGGCTGGAGGCTTGGGGCGCATGTGCTTGGGCATTCATGCGCGGAATACTAGGCCGCTTCGGCCTGAGAATTTGACCGCAGAAACTTTACCGTGTGAATTTCACACGCGCATGTCGAAACTCACAGCAGCGCGTGCAGGCGTCGCGACTCCTCGCGCCGCAAGTTGTCGATCGCCGTCCGTGACAACGACAACAGCAGACCCCAAACCAGGTACATCGAGCCAAGGTTGCACGGTCGCGACGCCGGCGGCAGCACGTACCGGTCGAGGTAGTTGAGGAAGTTGAGCGCCGTGAGCAGCGCCGCCAGGCTGGCGGTAAAGGCGGTGATATTCGTGCGCGCCGGCGCGACAAAGTCGATCAGGCCGGCCAGGCCCTTGAGCGCGGTATCGATCGGCGCCGTGACCTTGCCGATCGTGTCCGCGAACCGCGTGGCCGTGCCCAGGATGCGCCCGCCGAGGCTCACGGCCGCATCGTTGAACTGGATCGCCAGTTCCTTGATTGCCGCGAGGAACCCGGCCAGGCCGCTGCCGCCCGTGCCCTGGTAGGCGCTGACGGCCTTGAGCGCCACGCTGCCGCGCTCGACGGCGGTGGCGATCTTGTCCATCAGCCCGGCCACGCCATTGACCAGGTTGGTGGTAACCTTGGGCAGCGCCTGTGCAAAGCCTGCGCCGATGCCTTGCGCGATCGGCACGCCCACGAGCGCGGCAATCACGGCGCTCGGCGAGTGGATGCCGAGCGCGGCGCGGATCGGCTCGGGGATTTTCGCGACCTGCGCCGAGATCCAGCTGGTGAGCTTGCCCCACGCGCCCTCGATGCCGGCGCGGATGCCGTCGACCAGCGATTTGCCGATAGCGAGCGCGCTGTGCGCGAGCGCGGTTGCGGCCGAGGTGATCCAGCCGGTGATCGTGCCCAGGATCGAGGCCAGGAGGCCCGGCAGGGCCGGGAGCACGTTGGTCGCAATCCAGCCGAGCAAGGAGGCTGCCCAGATCACCACGCGGCTGGCCAGCACGGCGGCGGTCTCGACGACAAACGTGATGAGCGCGGCCGCGATGCCGGCCAGGCCCGCCAGGATGTTCGGAATCTGCGGCGCGATCCACTGGACAAACGCAAGCGCCCAGAGGCCGAGCTGCGCGAGCAGCGGCCCGACCGCGCCCGCGATCCAGTCGAGGAACGACGCCAGCATGCCTGGCCAGGCGGCCAGGAATTGCACCGTGGCGCCGGGGATCCACGCGATGAACGCCTGGCCCCAGGTGGCGATCTGCGCGCCGAGCGCGCCAGCCTGCGCGCCGATCCAGCCGAGGATCTGGCCGCCAAACGCGCCCAGCGCCGCCAGGGCCTGGCCGACGTAGGGCGCAATCCAGCCGATGAACGCCTGCCCCCAGCCGGCCAGCTGCGCCGCCCAGGCGGGCGCCTGCGCGACAATCCAGCCGGCGATCTGGCTGGCCCAGGCCTGCAGCTGCGCCAGCGCGAGCGGCACGTACGGCGCGATCCAGTCGATGAGCGCCTGGCCCCAGGAGAGGGCGGTCTGCGCGAGCGTGGCGCCGAAGCTGAGCAGCAGCGTGCCCAGGCTGGCCAGGTAGGTCTGGTAATCCGTGCCGACTTGCGCCAGGCCGCTCGTCAGCGCCGCCCAGGCGCCGGCCCAGTCGCTCGCGCACCAGGCCCGCCCCTTCCCACAAACAGAGGTACAAGGCCGGGACCAGATGGAGCAGCAACCGCCCATGAAACGGATAGAACCGCACGATCGCGACGAACCAGGCGAGCACCATGGGCATCACCAGCCGCGCGGTGAATTCCAGTCGCCGTCGTCCCAACGCGACGGCCCCCGCCAGGGCCAGTCCCGCACCCAGGGCCGATGAAAGAGCGGTCCCCAGCGCCGTCTCAAAATGGAGTGGGTTGGCGAAGAGGTTCACCAAGCGCCGCGTGCTCCACGCGATCGCCCCAAGCGCCGATCGCGGTGGAAAGGCGAACCCCCAGAAGACCCACATACTCGTCACCGTGGCCAACGATCGCTTGGCCGCGACGTAGGCGCCGGCGAAGCTGAGGAGCCAGACCGCCCCGACCAACGCGAGCGAAGCCAACAAGCGCCAGGAGCGTCGCTTGAGCGCGGACCCTAACCAACCAAGCCCGACCGCCGCCAGCCAAAAAACAACCGGGAACGAAAACCAAAGCAACAAGGCGCCGATCAAGGCGGGCCCGATCAGGCGGCGCGGTCCGAGCGCGACGAGTTCCTCACCCAGGGGAAAACTCAAGCAAAGGCACGCGGCGGCGAGGTCCACGATGTACGGTTTCAACTCCGTGGTGAAGTATATCATCGGGGGCGAAAGGGCGAGCAAGACGAGGCCGAGGTCTCGCGCGCTGGGGCGCAACGTCGTTTTCTGGATGCGAACCAGGAGCAAAAAGGCCCCCAGTCCAGCGAGCAAGGGGAGCACGCGCAAGGCCATTTGCGACGGCCCGAGAAGCCGGCCCAGAACACGTTCCACAACGAGGAAACCGAAAGGCGCGAGTTGGTCGCCCGCCAAGGGCGCTGGGGGCTCGAAGGGCGAGTGGCCGACGATGTTGGCCGAGAGCGAGCCCTCGTCCATCCAGTAAGGGCGATCGCCCAGGTATTCGACCAGGCGGAGTGCCACGCCCAGCAGCAAGACCCAAAGTCGCCAACGCTCGGCCAGCCAGGACCGGATCGCTTCGCCGTCGAATGAGCGGGTGAACCATCGTTGGGCCATCGGTCGCCTCGCCCCATCGGCCCGCGTGTCGCCCGCTTGCCATCGCCTCGCCAGAGTAATATCCTGCACAACGTCTTTCAATCATCGCACTCATCCAGGCGGGACCTCTCTCAATGGCGAGCGAACGACCGATCCGCGTGGCCATCATCGGACTCGGCTTCGGGGCCGAGTTCATCCCTATCTATCAACACTATCCGGGCGCCGAGATGTATGCCATCTGTCGGCGCGATCAAAAAGGACTCGACGAGGTGGGCGATCGCTACGGGGTCGCCCAGCGCTACACCGAGTATCGGGACCTTTTGGCCGACCCGAACGTCGATGTCGTCCACATCAACTCCCCCATCCCGGACCACGGCTGGATGTCGGTTGAGGCCCTGAAGGCCGGCAAACACGTCGCTTGCACGGTGCCGATGGGGACGTCCATCGACGAGTGTCGTGCGATCGTCGAGGCCCAACGGGCCGCCAACAAGATTTACATGATGATGGAGACTGTTGTTTATAGTCGTGAATATCTTTTTGTCAAGGCGATGTGCGACAGCGGTGAATTGGGCCGCTTGCAGTTCCTCCGCGGGAGTCACCAGCAAGACATGGACGGCTGGCCCGACTACTGGCCCGGCCTGCCCCCCATGTGGTACGCGACCCACTGCGTCAGTCCGTGCCTGGCGATCCTCAGCCAACCCGGCGCCCCGGCCCACGCCGACGAGGTCGTCTGCTTCGGCTCCGGCCGGATCCGCGAGGACCTGATCGCCCGCTATGGCAGCCCCTTCGCCATCGAGACCGCCACCTTCACCGTGAAAGACTCCGACGTCTGCGCCGAGGTCACGCGGAGCCTCTTCGACACGGCCCGCCAATACCGCGAGAGCTTCGACGCGTACGGCTCGAAGAAGTCGTTTGAATGGCAGCAGGTAGACGGTGAGGAACCGGTCGTGCATACCAAGAGCACCCTGGAGAAACCGATCGAGGAGTCGGCCATTCCCAAGCGCGTTCACGTACCGGACTTCGCCCATCTTTTACCCGAACCGATTCGTCGTTTCACGACGGCCGGCGTGTACAGCCTGGACGAGGGGGAACAGCACCTCTCGTTCACTCAAGGGGGCGGACACGGCGGCTCTCACCCGCACTTGGTCCACGCCTTCCTGAGCGCCGTGCGCGGCGAGCGTCCCGCCTTCCCCAATGCCGAGACCTCCGCGAACTGGACGATGGTGGGCCTTTGCGCCCATGAGTCGGCGCTGAAGAAAGGGCAGAAGCTCACGGTGCCGACGCTCTGACTTTTGTGTTGCCAAGGCGCCTCGTGCGTCTCTTGCCGACTACGCGGCCCGGGTTTCGCCATTGTGCGGGCCCGGGCGGCCCGATCAAAATGGAGAGATTGGCCCCTTTCGTCTCCGAGTTGACGCCATCCTCATGAGCCAAGCCGAGACCTCGGTGTTCGAGCACCCCGACACGGTCGGGTCTTGGGACTCGGACTATTACCACCCGATCGCCGAGCGCTACTATGACCGGGCCGTCCCCGAGATGCTCGCCTTGATGGGGGCCAAACCGGGCGACACCGTGCTCGACGCGGGCTGTGGCCCGGGCGTCCATAGCATTCGCGCCGCCAAGTATGGCTTGCGCGTGAAAGCGATCGACATTTCCGAAACGATGCTGGCCGAGGCCCATCGCCGGGTCGCGGCGGCCGGCGTGGCGGACCAGGTCGAATTCGCGCGCGAGGACCTCACCCGACTTTCCTTCGCCGACGCCTCCTTCAAGTTCGTCTTCTCCTGGGGCGTCATCATCCACATTCGCGAGATCGAAAAGGCCCTGGATGAACTGGCCCGGATCGTCGAGCCGGGCGGCCGTCTGGCCCTCTATCTCACCAACGACACCGCCTGGGACCACAAATTGGAGTCGGCCGCTCGCTTCCTGGTCCGCAAGCCCTTGAAGGGCCTGGAATCGCTGCCTTTGGGACATGGCGTCTGGTATGAGATGCACGACGAACGCCTCTGGGTGTGGCGCGTCAACTCGACCGCGCTGGAGGCTTATTTGAAGGGCCGCGGGTTGCGGCGAGTCGCCTTGCGTGTTGGTGAGTTCACCGAGATCCAGCGCCGGGTCAAGGGGCCCTTCCGTCGTCTTCTCCTCCGGACGAACAACCTCTGCCATCGGTTGCGCGTGCCGGCCGGGCCCGCCGCGGCATGTCTTCACGTCTTTGAACGATCATGAGACTTACTTGGTTCGGACATGCCGCCTTCCTCATCGAAACGGAGGGCGCTCGGACCATCCTCGACCCATACCGATCGCCCGACTGCGGTGGTTACGCACCCGTTGACGAGTCGGCGGATTTCGTGGTCGTCAGTCATGATAATGATAAATATCATTCACACATCGGACAAATTCGCTCGCCTTTCGAGGTCTTGAAGGCGCTTGAGTTCCCACCGAACGGTGTCGAAAGGGGCGGCCTCCGCTTCCAAGCGGTGCCCGTTTTCGAGACACCCGAGAAGTTGCCCGGGGACGAGGTGACCATCATCCACTTCCGGGCCGAGGGCCTGCATGTCGTCCATCTCGGTGACCTGGGGCACGCCTTGAGCGAGGCCGAACTCGCCCCGCTGCGCGGGGCCGACATCGTGCTGGCCTCGGTCGGCGGTCCCCCCACGATCGACCTGCCACTCTTGCGGGAACTGCTGGAGGCGATCGGCCCCAAGGTCGTCATCCCGATGCACTACCTGGTCCCCGGGAAGATCAACCTCAAGATCCAGCCGATCGAGACTTTTTTGGAAATGATGTCCGACTGGCCCGTGACGCGGCCCGGTGCGAGTTCCCTGACGATCGGGCCCCATGAGAGGCTATCCGGTCGGAGCATCGTCTCGCTTGAACCGGCCCGCTGAAGCGCCCCGAAAGCACGAAACGAGTCCGGCCCCCGCGAGCACGATCACTTGCGGCAAGACATAAAGCAGGAAGCGGCCGTCCCAGTCGGCGAACGTGAGCGCGATCACGACCATCTGGCCCGCGACCACAAGGGCGAGCAGGTGGGCCAATGGGTCGCGACGCGACCGCCAAAGGCCGATGATCGCCAGAACGTATGTGGGGAATAGGAAGACAACAACGAGTGCGTTGTGGGCCTTCGAGTAGAACGGCCGAACGTGGGAAAACTCGGTGAAGACCCGAACACACGCGAGTCGCGCGCAGGCCAGAGGATGGCGGACGACGAAAGCCGTCGCTCGCGTCCAACCGGGACCGGCCGGGTCCAGGTCCTCAGGCATCGGAATCCTGGACGGCGAGTGGCCCCAGATCACTTCCCCCTTCCTCAGCGACTCCTCGGGCGTTTCCGCCTGGATCGCGTTGTGCAAGGCCGGCACATAGACCGCCCCCAGCGCGAAGAGTCCCAAGGCACCCGCCAGACCCGCGACGAAGACCCTGCGCGGGGCGAACCGGGCGATGAGGAAGATGACCACGACGAAGGCGACGACCCAGCCGTTGGGACGAAGAAACAGGGTGAACGCGAACGCGAGCGCCGTTAACACGAAGGCGGCCGGCCCAGGTCGAAGACTTGCCCGATGGACGGCCCAAACCGTCAAAATCACGGAAGAAGTAAAAAGTGATTCCGTAAGGATGTAGGTATGCCAGCGAGCAATGTCGGGATTGAGGACCAGAAGGCCCGCCGCGAGGGCCGCTGACCAAGGCCCTCCAAGCGTCCGGCCCAGGTCGTACTGGGCGAGGGCGGCCAGGGCCGCGACGCACAGTTGGAACGCGACCACGCCGATCATCCCGGTCCCGGCGACCATCGCGACCGCGATGACGGCATCGTAAGCAAGGTACGAAGTCGCCTTTCGGACGTACAAGCCGGCTTGCCGAGGGACGAACCGCCCCTCGCTCAGGGCCGCGCCGGCGATCTGATAGCGCTGCGTGTCGCCCCCTGTGCGCACGATTCCGCCGAGGGCCATCCAGGAACCGTTCACGACGAGAAAGGCCAGAACAACCGCCCACTTCGCCCGAGACGGGGAGCGGGACCAAGCGGAAGGACCGACGGCCCCGCGGATCGGGGCCGGTCCCGCTTGTTCCATCTCAGACCTCCCGCAACGATCGTACCACGTCCAAGCGGACGGCCCGAAGCGCCGGGAAAAGGCCCCCGAAAAGGCCCATCGCGATCGTCATGACCAAGGCGATGACGATCACGACGCCGTCGATCCGCAAGGCGCCTGTGACTTCGGCGAACGTGTCGAAACTCACGAGGTCGAAGCTCAGACCGAACCAGCTCAAGGGCATGACCAGCAGCACGCCCAGAAGGCCGCCGAGGGCGCAGAGCAGGAGCGATTCCCCGAGGAACGAGATCAGGACGTCACCGCGGGAGAAGCCGAGGGCCCGCATGGTGCCGATCTCGCGGGTCCGGTTCTTGACGGCCGCGAACATCGTGTTGGCCGCCGCGAACATCGCCCCGACCGAGAGGAAGACGGCGATCAAGGCGCCGAAGACCAGGAGGAAGAGGCTGGAACGTGTTTGGGCCTCGTAGAAATCGCGCTCGGGCCAGGCCTTGAGTTTGAAGCGGGCATCGTCATCGAGTGTGCTCTTGAGTTGGTTTAGAGTCTCGAGGGAAGTGGCCCGTAGTTGTGCACTCGTGATGCTCCCCTCGCGGGAGATGTTCTTTTCGAGGTCCCGGCGGTCGACCCACACTTCACTCTCAGCCGAGCTGCCGCCCGCCGTGAAGATGCCGACGACCTTGTACGACTCCTTTTCGCCGACCACGAGCGTCTCGCCCAAGCCGGCCCCTTGGAAGCCTCGCGCGATGTTCCGGGCGACCACGCACTGGCCGAGGCCCGGCTCGAACATCTGCCCTTCGATGATCTGGAAGTCGGGGCGTAGGGCCGGGGAGGTCGGCAAGTCCACGCCCCGGACGATCAGATTGGCGCGGTTGCCATCGCGGCGCAGCACGGTGGGGATGTTCAAGAGTTCGAACGCGACGAGTTTGTTACCCTCGGCGTCGGTCGCGATCCCGTCGAGGGTTGGGATGGAGCGGGCCGTGTCCAGGCTGATCCCGCTGTTCGTCTCGTTGCTGGAGCCGGCCCGCAGCACGAGCAAATCGAGGGGGTCGCCCGAAAGGCGGAGGCTTCGCTTCAGGCCGGCCGCCATGCTGAAGACGAGGCAGGTGCTGGCCACGATCAGGGCGGTGCAACCGATCGTCAGGGCGGTCGTCACCCATCGTACGCGCATGTTCCGGACATTGTACTTAAGCGGGACCACGGTGTTAGACCACCTTTCTCAGACCATTGATGACTGACGTGTTGGCGGCGATCACGGCCGGCACCAACCCGCTCAAGAAACCGATGACCAGGGAAACGGCGAACCCCAGAAGGGCCGCCTTCCAGGGGACGAAGAAGAAGGGCGTGTTGGGAATGAATTTGGAGATATCGTAGGCGTCGAAGGCCAGCTTGGACCCGATCGAGCCGAAGGCCCCACCGATCCCCGCCACCAGCACCGCTTCAAAGAGCACGAGGCCCAGCACGACCCCCTTCGGAAATCCAATCGCGCGGAGGACGGCCACTTCGGTCGTCCGCTCGCGCATCGCCATCGCCATCGCGTTGCCGGCGACCATCACGAGGGAGACCACCACCGCCACGCCGATCCACGAGATCAACGTTTTGATCGAGCCCAGAAACTCCGAGAACATCAGCGCGAACGCCTCCTCGGTTTGGGTGCGCGTGGGCGTGTCGCTGTTGCGGTAGCTCTCGTCAACGTCCTTGCACATCTGGGGAAGGTCCACGCCGTCATCACACTTGATGTAAATCACGCCCGCGTTCCCGGCGCGACGGGACTGGGTCGTCTGCTTGAGCTTCTCGTCGAGGTAGTCCCAGTGGAAGAGGCACCGCCGGAGGTCGCGTCCGCTGGGTCCATCAAAAATGCCGACGATGGTGAAATTGGCGTCGAACGGGTAGAGGTCGGCGCGGAGGGGGAGTTGGTCACCGACCTTCCATCCTCGCTCTTCTGCGAGCTTCTTGCCGATGATGCAGCTTTCGCGTGTTTCCAGGAACTTCTGGTATTCATCGTCGGATATCTTGTATTCGTCGAAGATGGTCCGAAAGACGGAGGGGTCGATGGCGAACTGGGCGAAAGGAACTTGTTCTTCGCCGTACTTGCCTCCGAACCAGACGAACGGCGAGACCGCCTTCACGCCGGGCTGCGACTTCAATTCGCGGACGCGCGCGATCGGCAGGGGCTGCGCGAAGCCTTGCGAGTTCATCACCACCAGGCGGTTGTACACCTTCAAGGTGCTCGCCGAATCGGAGCTCGCCGAGATGAACCCAGCCAGCACCATCACGAGCGAGAGCGAGACCGTGAGGGAAGCGATGGTCAAGGCGGTCCGCACTGGGTTTCGGCGGACGTTTCGGAGGACGTAACCCAGGAACTTCACGACGCGGCCTCCATCGGTTCCTCGACCCGAACATGGTCGTTCACGAGTTTGCCCTTGTCGAGGCGGAGAATGCGCCGGGCCCGACGCGCCGCTTCGGGGTCGTGCGTCACCATCACGATCGTCTTCTTGAATTCGGTGTTGAGTTGACTCATTAGTTGCAGGATCTCCTCACCCATCTTGCGGTCGAGGTCGCCTGTCGGCTCGTCGGCGACGAGCAGGAACGGGTCGGTCACGATCGCCCGGGCGATCGCCACCCGCTGTTCCTGGCCGCCCGAGAGCTGTCGGGGATAGTGGTCTTCACGGCCTTCCAGTCCCACCACGCGCAGGGCCGTGCGGACGTTGTCGCGGCGCTGTTTGCGATTCAGTCGAGTCAACAAAAGAGGCAGCTCGACATTCTCAAAAGCGGTCATCACGGGGATCAGGTTGTACATCTGAAAGATGAACCCGACGTGGTCGGCCCGCCAGCGGGTGATGGAGGAATCGGACATGTCGGCCAGGTCGTGGCCGTGGACGAAGATCGAGCCGGTGCTGGGGCGATCGAGACCCGCGATCAGATTCAACAAGGTCGTCTTGCCCGACCCGGAAGGACCCATGAGGGCGAGGAACTCGCCCTCCTCGACGCTCAGGCTGAGGTCGTCGAGGACCGGGACGACGATCTGATCGCGCCGGTATGCCTTGGAAACGCCTTTGAGGAGGATGGCGGGCTCGGACATGGATGAGGGGCTCCGGGTCGCGCGGACGGCGCCGAGAAGGTCAACGGCCGGGAATCGTCGGCCGTTTGGGGTATTGTTTCAGAACATGTCGATCATGTGTTCGCCGCCGTGCTCGGGGTTGCCGATCAGCCGGCGGCCCGACATGTCGACGACAAGATCGAGGGCCTCGAGCGGGATTTGTCCAACCAGGACGGGACAGCTCTCGGGCACTTCGATGACATCGCTGATGCACTGACGGCCTTGGATGGTGATGCGCACGCCGCTGTACGCGTTGAGCGGGACCACTCCGGCGGAGGTCCTTCCCGCTCGGGTGTTCACGAGGTTCAGCCCAAGTTCGCGGATCAGGCTGCCGGGTAGACTGAGCATGGTGGCACCGGTGTCGACCAGGGCCTCGGGGACCTCGACACGGCGGACGTCTTCTGGTCGGAGCGTCCCCTTGCGAACTTCGTAAACGTCGGCGAGGTCCTCGACCAGCGCGGCCGCCAAGACTTGGCCCATCGTCGCGGTCTCCATCGCCGGTTCCTCATGGTGTTGTCGCGGTTCGAGCGCGGGGGATCATTCGGCCTTCGATGTGTCCTTGACGATCTGACCGTCCACGAAGTCGGCGCGCGGCCCGAGCACCACCTTTTCGTCCTTGGACAAGCCCGAGAGGACGCGTTGGCTCCGATGGGTGGTTTGGAGCTTGATCTCGCGTCGTTCCAGTTTGCCCGTTGGGTCCACGACCCAGACGTAGACGTTCTCGCCCTGTTTCACAAGGGCCGAAGCGGGAACGTAGAGGGCCTCTTGAGTGAGCTGATTCAGTTCCTCGTCGGTAATCTCAGGAGGCAGGAACCGCACGCAGGGGGCCGCCAGGTCGGGGAAGAGGCCCGATTCCGGGTCGTCGATCGCCACGTAGACCTTCACGGTCCCCTTAGCGCGGTCGCCCATGCGGATGAGCTGGCGGACGTGGGCGGGGAAGAGCTTGTTGGGGGCCGCGTCGGCCTTGACGATGGCCTTCTGGCCTTCGCTCACCTTGCTCACTTCCTTCTCGGCGATCTCGGTCTCGACTTCCAGCGACCTCAAGTCGGCGATTTCGACGAGGGCGGAACGGCCGCCGCCCGCGCCGAGGCTCATCGTGTTGATCGTCTCCCCCTTCTCGGCCGTCTTGGTCAAGACGGTGCCGGCGAACGGGGCGCGGATCTCGAGGTTCTTGACGGTCTCGGTCATCTCGTGGATCTGGGAGTCGATGATCTTGATCTGGGCCTCCAGGGCGAGCACGCGCGCGCGGGCCTTGTCGCGCTCCGTCACGGCCAGGTCCACGTCCTCGGCCGAGGCCTGGTTCTGGCTGTAAAGACGTGACTGCCGGGCGGCCTTACGTTCTTTGTTGGCCAGGTCGGAACGGGCCTCCACGAGTTCAGCGTCGGCCCGGATTTTCGATGCCTCGCGGGTCTCGAGCATCGCGTCGATCTCGTTGTGTTCCAAGATCGCGATGACGTCACCTTCCTTGACCTCCGAGCCCTCTTCCACCAAGAGGTCTTGAATGCGGCCGGGGACCTTGGTGCCCACGGACGCTCGAAAGCGGGCCCGGATGTATCCTTTGGCCTCGAAGAGCTTCACCGCGTCGGCCATCGTTTGGGACCGAATCGTGTCGGTCTTCACTTCGACCTTGGGCTTGTACTTGCTGTATTGCGAATACCCGTAATACCCTGCGCCGCTTAGAAGGCCGACAGGGACGAGCCAGAGCAGCGCGGTCAGAACGCGCATCCCCCAATCGCCCCCTCGACGAGGGGAGGAGCGGCCGTTGTAGCTCTTGACGTCACGCTGGATGCGGAGCGAGGCCAGTTCATCGCGCAAGGTGCTGGACATCGACGGGGGCCTTCTCGAACGTTGGGTCGTCCCGCACTCCATGCGGTCCTGGAACACGTGCTGAGACGATCGGAGCGACGGGTGCCAGGCGGGGTCGATGCGACAGGTCGGGGGCAGGTATGACTCACGCCAGTATAGCCGCCAACCCGTCGCGCGGGGAGGGGAGGACGCTTGACCGATCCGTTGGCGTCAGGTCCGAACGGTCGTACCGATCGCGCGGCGCCGCCGGGCCCAAATCCCCAGGCCGGCCGCGCCGAGGCCCAGCACGAGCCACGATGAGGGTTCGGGGGCCGGGATGGGGGGAGGACTGACGAACTCGGCCGACACGACGCGAGTGCCCGGGTTGTTGGTGCCCGTAGTCGTCTTCGCCAAGTTGGACGCGTTCAGCGCCCGGGGCTTTACGCTTGACTTGGCGGGGGCGGGCGGCTTGGTGAGGGTCAGGATGCTCGGTTCCGTTTTCTTAAACGAGGGGAGCCAACTGAGCAGCTTGGACTCGTTGGGAATGAGGGCCTTCAAACGCGAGAACGAGTACCAGGGTGCCTTGCTGCTCGAAGCCGGCTTCGCGAGCGTGGTCGCGACGCTTTTTGGCGTCAGCTTGGGCGCATCACCGAGGTCCGTCGTATCGGTCGCCTTGACCACGGGGCTGTTGTCCGTGGCAGTTGTGGCGATTACATTGGCATATGACGTGGCTGTCAAAACAACGAGTGCGAAGGTCGTGGCCAGCGCGCAGCGGAACACACGCGAGGTGATGTGGTCCCCCAAGTTCGGCTCCTTCCGATGTGATTGTCGAGATGGGACGCTCGGGGGCCGGTTCCTTCCAAGTCCCCGAGCGTTTCGGTCGGGACCTTAGCCGACTTGAGGAAATCTGTCAACGCGCGCGGTAAAATCGAAACCAAACGAGGCTGGAGAGGCAAAGTCGAGGAGTCATGCCCATGGGTCTCTCCCGACATACAACCGAAGGCACGCGATCGGTCCGGGTCCCGATCGAGAACGCGGTCGTCTTGGAAGGAGACCTCGGCGTCCCGAGTGGACCGCTTGGCGTGGTCTTGTTCGCCCACGGGAGCGGCAGCGGTCGTTTCAGTCCCCGCAACCAGTTCGTGGCCGCCAAACTCCGTGGCGATTGGGGCTTGGCGACACTCCTGATCGACCTCTTGACCCGCGAAGAAGAGGCCGTGGATGACGTCTCGGGCCGACTGCGCTTCGACCTCCCCTTCCTCGCCGAACGCCTCCTCGCCGCGACCGACTGGCTCGCCCGCGACGAGGAAACGAGCGGGCTGCCACTCGGCTATTTCGGGGCGAGCACAGGGGGCGGGGCCGCTTTGATCGCGGCGGCCGAGCGTCCGGCGTCTGTGTCCGCGATCGTCTCGCGAGGCGGTCGGCCCGACCTCGCTGGCCCTTTCCTTCACCGCGTGAAGGCCCCCACTTTGCTCATCGTCGGCGGCGAAGACCGTGTCGTGGTCGGCCTGAATCAGCAGGCGTTCGCCCATCTCCACGCGGAAAAGCGCTTGGAGATCGTCCCGGGCGCCACGCACCTTTTCGAGGAGCCAGGGGCCCTGGAAATCGTCGCCGACCTCGCCGGCGATTGGTTTCGCCGCCACCTCGGACCCTTGCGACAA
>CALLYK010000584.1 GCA_937858365.1 uncultured Isosphaeraceae bacterium
AACCTCCGGGCCGACCACGAGCGCCACGCCTCGGCCGTGGACCGACCGATTGCCGCCCTTCTGACCGACCTCAAGACGCGTGGACTCTTGAAAGACACTCTCGTGATCTGGGGCGGCGAATTCGGCCGCACACCCTTCGCCCAAAACGGCGATGGACGCGACCACAACAACAAAGGATTCACGATCTGGTTGGCCGGCGGCGGCGTGAAGGGGGGCCATTCCCACGGCTCGACCGATGAACTAGGTTCCGAGGCCGTGAGCGAGAAGGTCCACGTTCACGACTTGCATGCGACGGTGTTGCACCTCCTCGGCATGGACCACGAGCGCCTCACCTTCCGACACGCCGGCAGGGACTTTCGCTTGACCGACGTTCATGGCAACGTGGTGAAGGAAATCCTGGCATGACCCCAAGAGGAGGCCTCGGTCCTTCGTGGTGGCACCAAGCGCGAGCGCGGCGAGACGGCCGTCCCGTTTTCAGGCGTCTTTATGGTTAGGCGTTTCGCTCATCGCCTTGGCCAGGCTCGTTGGGTTTTCCGTTTACGCCTTCTTCTCCGTTCCGTGCCCTCTCGAGGTCTTCCACTTCGAAGCCGTGATGGTCCACCTGGCCCGTCGCGTCGCCCTGGGGCAGGCCCTGTATCCTGATTGGTCGCGACCGCCGCACGTGCCCAACTTCTACGGGCCGATCGCGTTCTGGGCACTCGGACTCACGGGACGCTGGGCCGGGCTGGGGATCGACGGCCTGTTTTCCCTCGGCCGCGCCCTCTCGCTCGGCCCCGCCTGCCTCACGTCCGTGTTGGTTGGTCTCTTCGTCGGTAAACGATACGGTCGCTTCGCGGGTTGGCTGGGCGCGGTCGTCAGTGTTGGTGCCGCGCCTATGTACGGCTTCGCCGTGATGACTCGCCCCGACGCCCTCGCCGAGACGCTTGGTTTCGCGGGTTCCTGGCTTGGCATGGGCCGTTCCGCCGTTCAGCGGTTTCTGGGCGGCGCGGTCCTTTGTGCGGCGGCCCTCACGAAGCAAACGGCGGGGGCCTTCTTGATCGCGACCCTCGCCGCCTTGCTCTTCGCGAAGAGGTCACGCGATACACTCCTCGTCCTTGTCGGTTGGCTGCTCGCAATGTCTCTCATTGTGAGTGTCGTGACGTTCGCGAGCGAGCCCAACATCGCCGCGGCCCTTCTCGGTCAGGTCCGTCTGGCTCCGGCCCCGGCGGCCCTCTTGTCGATCCTCAAGCGGCTCGCGATCACTTCGCCCGACCTTCTAGTCTTGCCGCTTCTGGGAATCACGCTCTGGGGCCTGCGGGGCGAACGTGAGGCCGACCTCTTCGCGTTCTCGTTCGTCCTCGTCGCCTTGGGCCTGATCTCTTCGATCAAGCCGGGTTCGGACCTCAATTATGTCCTTAGCCTTCGACTCATCGCGGCGATGGCGGTCGGGAAGCTCTGGTCCGTCGCGCGCGGCGCGACCGGACAAGGATCGTTGGCGGTGAGCGTGGCCATCGTTGTCGTGGCCTGCTCGATCGTGCCTGGTGTTCGTCACGCCCAACGCCAGGCGTTGAATATGAAGAGGCAGGCCGATATTCTGGCCAGTCCGGTCGGAAGGTCGTTCGTTCGCGACCGGCTCGACGCCTGCAGGATCGCGGCCGACCCGAACACGCGGCTCCTCACCGACTCGGGACTCTTGGCCCTCTACCAGGGAGAACGCGCCGCATTCAACGATCCCTGGATGTTTCGCGCGCTCGTGATCTCGGGACAACTCGACCCCAAGGCCATCGAGGATGAAATCGCGAATCTTAGATACGATTACTTAATATTAACATCACCATTGAATGATGCTTATGATAATTATGAATTCGGTATTCCTCCCGCACTCGCACGCTTGGCGCGGGAGCGCTATGTCTTGCTCGGAGCGCGGGGCCAGCTTTTCCATTACGGTCGGGTCGAAGGGTCAAGGTCACGAGACGAGCGCGGCCATGGTTCGCCGTGATCGGTGACGCGATTCTCTATAGATCATCGATTAGGCGCCCTGAAGGTCTTGTCGATTCCAGGCCCTTTTTTTCTTGACCAACGCTCTCATCACGTCGAGACTCGAACGTTCGCGAGACCATCGTCGTGTTGGACGGTGCCGCTCGTCGTTCGTCGAGCGGTCCGTCACACCGGTCGTCGCGGGGACGATCCAAGGAAAGCGAGACCTGAAGGAGGACCTGGATGGCCAAGACGAACGCGCCGGGGCGCATATGCGCCGTGATGCAACACCACTACATGCTCGTCGACACGGATCCGGTCTATCGTTCCAATCGTCGTCGAATCGAGATAGACACGCACACAGCTAGGCTCGCGGCGCGAATCAACGTGCTGACGATCCCGGTGGTCGTCCACGTGATCTACCACACGGACGCGGAGGACCTGCCCGAAGAACAAATCCACGCGCAGATCGACGCCCTCAATCGGGACTACCGGCTGATGAACTCGGACAAGTCCGACATTCCGTCGGCCTTCCAGGAACGTGCCGCCGATACGATGATCGAGTTCAAACTGGCCGTGCGCGATCCCCAGGGCTCGGCCACGACAGGCATCACGCGTACTCACACATCCAAGACCGTTTTCCCTTACAGTGACACCGACCCGAGGGCCACCCAGAAGCTGGACAAGCTCATCAAGCACGACGAGTTCGGCAAGGCGGCCTGGCCGCGCGACTCGTACTTGAACCTCTGGACGTGTTCGATCAACGGTGGACTGCTCGGTTACGCGCAGTTCCCCGGTGGCCCAGCCGCGACGGATGGGGTGGTCATCCTCAACACGGCCTTCGGGACCGGGGGCATCGCCCGGCCTCCCTTCGACCTCGGACGCACCGCCGTCCACGAGGTCGGCCACTGGCTCAACCTCCTCCACATCTGGGGCGACGATCGCGGCGGTTGCCAGGGCTCCGACAACGTAGACGACACGCCCAACCAAGCGGGCCCCAACTCCGGTCCCTCCATCACCAAGGATAGCTTCCCGCACGTCACATGCAATAACGCCCCCAATGGCGACATGTTTATGAACTACATGGACTACGTCGACGACAAAGTCATGGTCATGTTCTCGAAAGGCCAACTTCAACGAATGAACGCGACCCTTGCCGGTCCTCGCGCTTCCCTGGCGAATTCGCAAGGTCTCGTGCCGCTTGTCACAGAGCCCCTAGCGTCCCTCGCCGGCGAGCGCGGGTTCGCCGAGCTTGGCAACGAGAGCGGTACCCGTCCCACACTCGTCTTCGACGGCGTCAGTTGGGTGCCCGCGAATTGAGTCCCAACGGAGCCTGATTCATGCCCCTCTCCCACAAGGACACGGAAGCCCTCTGCAAGAAATGGGTGCATTCCGCCGAGGAAGACACCCCGACCCACAAGGTCTATCGGCCTGCGGACCATCCCTTCCCGCCCGCCCGGGGGCGCGAGGCGTTGGTCTTTCACGACGATGGCCGTTGCACCGTTGTGGGCATTGGACCAACCGACGTTTCCGCCCTGACGCCCGCCCTCTGGAGCGATCGGGGCGAAGAAGAAGCGGTGCGCGTCCGCATCGAAAACGAGGAAGGAGGGCCCATCGCGGAGGCCACATTGGAAGGAGACCATCTCTTGGTGCGCCGCGCGACCGACTCTTGATTTCCATCGGGTCGTTCAAGGAAGGTCCGCATGCACGCGGACCCAGTGGTCGCTGAAGGTCATGCCGTGGCCGACATCGCGCCGGGGCATGTGACAGTCGATGCAACCTGAGCGGGGCTGGACCGAGCAAGCACGTGCCTTCTGGACAATCGCGGCCGGCCCCGACTCGTCCCGATCAGGGCCGTGGCACTTGCGGCAGGTCGCCTCGTAAGCTTCAGCCGGCTTGTTGGCGCGGCCGTGAGGGTCGTGACATGTCGTGCAGGTCAACACGCCCCGACTCCCTTGAAAACAGGCTGATTGTACGAGTCCGACCGATGGGAAGCGCGCGAGCGCCAGGTTGTCGGTGCGAACCGTCTCGGGCGGGACCATTTCGGGCAAGCGGTGACAATGGCCGCAGAGGGCGACCTGTTCGGGGCCCGACGCACGACCGGGACCGAAGGGCATGGCCAGCTCATTCGGACTGGCCCGGCCGGTCCGCGCGGATTCGACGTGTTCACGCCCCGGCCCATGACAGCGCTCGCACGTCACATTGGGGACGAGCGTCGTTACGTCAATCCCGCCTTTGGGCCGCGCTGTAGGCGTGCCGTGACATTCCAAGCAATCAAGTAACACTTTGGCCGCGAGTCTCGCCCCACCGGGAGACCTGTCCGCCTCCTCCGTGCCGGGCCCCTGCCCTGGCGTCAGGCCCATTTGATCGTCGTGCGCGAAGTAGGTGAGGCGATGTTCCAAGCCCTCGGGGAAATCTCGCCCGCGATCGAGACGCGTGAGGAACGTGACAGCGTGTTGACCGGACCCCAGGGCGAACTCCAAAGGATAACGTTCGACGCGACCCGACGCGCGCCGTTCGGCGATGAGTTGTCCGTCTTCTCGGCGATAGCGCCAGGTCACGCCGGTTTGATCCGGGTCTTCGGTCTCTCGGCCGTTAAGTCGGGCCGCGAGTTGAAGCGAGCCGGCCCGGCGCAACGTCTGTGCATGCCCCGAAGTTGTATGGAACGCATGTTCACCTGGATGACACTCACGACAAGCGGTCGAGCCGACATACCGAGGATCGGCGAGGAGTGCTCCGGCCAGTGTGATCGGGCGTTGGCGCGAGCCCTTCTCTTCGGACGGGTTGGCCCACCATAGGGCCCCCGCGACGAGGGTGCAACCGAGTGCCAAGGCCGTGACGACCTCGACCCAGGGCCCGCGTGAGGGCGTGGTGGGACTGGCCATGATAGGTCCACGAGTCATCGACAGGTAGCCCCCCACTGGGCCGAAGCCTACAACGAACGCCGTGTTGATGATAGACCATCCCGGGTCCCCTTGTCTTCTCGCTTCCCGTCATGCGAGAGGCCGGAGTCGATGGGGGGGCCATCGCTCGCCGATCCCGGTGAGAAGGAGATCCGCTCCGATCTAGGAGCCGGGCGCGGGGGCTGGTAGTCTCTCGTTGTGCTGAATCGATAGGCCCGGGGTCGCGGCCGTCGATCGGGTCTCGGGGGCGATCGCCGGATCAGCCGAGACATCCACATCCACAGGAGAC
>CALLYK010000585.1 GCA_937858365.1 uncultured Isosphaeraceae bacterium
GCTACGGTCAGGCGCGGCCCGACGGCGGTCGGGCGTGCGGCCGTCGTCGTTCGGGAGGCTCCATGACGCGTGTGATCAGGCTGGGCGTGCTCGTCGCCACGGTCGCGCTGCTGCTCGTCCTCGCCAGCTCGGCGCTCGGAGCGCCTGCGGCGTCGGCGGGCGAAGACGGGCGCCGGGTGCCGCTCGCGGCGCAGTTCGTCTACGACTTCAAGACGACCCCGTACGTGTGTGCGCAGTGCGGGCCGGGCGGGACGCCGCTCGATCTCGTCGGCTGTGATTACGCGGTGTTCGTGCAGTTCCCGGTGGTGGCGCGGGCGTCGAGCTACCGGGTGCGGCTGGCCGATCACCACCCTCGCGTCAACGTGGTGCGGGATCTGACCGGGCCGCCGTTCAACGACGACGTCGAGGGCTACAAGGCGCCGGCGGGGATGCACCGGTTCGGTGGCCTGACCGGGGGCAGCTACACGGTGAGCGAGGACTACGGGTGTCCGCCGCCGGGCGATGCGACCCAGAACGGCCGCTTCGAGCTGCTCGAGGCGTACGCGACGATCCCGGACGACGGGAAGCTCCACGTCTCCGGGACCGTCCACGACGGCGACGGGAAGGGCGTTGCCGGCGTGAAGGTGACGGTCGGGTCGAAGAAGGCGACGACGGACTCGTCGGGCGGCTACGACGTCGTCGTCAAGAAGGGCACCTACACCGTCTCCGCGGCCGGCTACTGCGTCGTCGGCAAGCCCGGCTGCGCGAGATCCACGAGCGTGAAACTGCCCCCCAGCAGGACCGTCGACTTCGCCCCGCCGCCCGAGCACACGCTCTCGGGGACGGTGATCGAGCAGACGTGCGCCCAGACCTGCACGCGCGCCGGCCTCGCCGGTGTGACGGTGCGGGCGACCGGTGGCCCGGGTGGGCCGGAGGAGACGACGAGCGCGGCGGACGGCACGTACGCGCTGACGCTCCCCGAGGGGACGTGGCGCGTGACGCCCGAGCTCGGCGAGCGCGAGTTCCAGCGCCTCCTGCCGAACGGCGACGGGAACGGCGACGGCTTTGCCTCGGTGAGCCTGAGGCGCGACGAGTCGGGAATCGACTTCGGCACCTGCGGCTCGGCCGCGGCGGCTGCCAGCCGGCGGCTCGCGCAGTCGAACCCACTCTGCAAGGTCGACCTCGTCGTCGAGGGGATCGAGCTGACGAACGGGATCCAGGAGACCGACCTGCAGGACCTGACCGACGGGCAGGGCGGCCTCTTCTCCGACGCGGTCGACTACGTCGGCATCCCGCTCGTCGCCGGACGACCGGCGGTGGTCCGCGTCTTCGTCAGCACGATCGCGCAGCGCCAGTCGCTGGGCGACCCCAAGGTGGCGGCGTTCGAGGGCGCCGAGAACGTCCCGGTCGAGATCGAGGTGCGCCAGGGGTCGCAGCTGCTCCGCGCCACCACGCGCATCAAGTCGGTCGACGTCTGGCCCGTCCTGCCCGGGGCGCGGATGAACCGCGTCGGCAGCGTGGCCGAGTTCGTCGTCCCCGGCCGCCTCGTCCGGCCCGGCCCGCTCGAGGTCGTGGCCAAGCTGAACCCGATCGACCCCGTCTCGAGCAAGCAGGCGATCGACGAGTGCAGCACCCGGGCGTGCAAGGACGACAACCGCGTGTCGGTCAAGGTCGAGGCCATCGCGACCACGCCGCCGAACGTCGTGCTCGTGCAGCTCGCGACGAAGCCCGACGGCGTCATCTCCTCGAGCTGGAGCGGCGAGGGCGCGAACCAGCTCTGGCCGATCGCGACCAACTCATCGGCGAGGTCGGGGCCGACCTGTTCATCACTCGCCTGACGCTCGTCGAGACGGTCTCGGTCTTCGCCATCAAGGTCCGCCGGGGAGAGTTCGACGCGGCCGAATTCCTGAGACTTCGCGTCCTCTTCGCCGCACATGTCGCACATCGCAGGTTTCAAGTCTGCCGGCGCTTCAACGCCCATTACGAACTCGCTCGAGACCTCATCGCGAACCACGGTCTCCAGCGTCAGGTCCGGACCTTGGACGCACTCCAACTCGCGGTCGCACTCCGCGCGCATCGAACGACACCACTTGATTCTTTTGTGTGTGCCGATCAACGGCTCTGTGACGTGGCCATTCTGGAAGGACTCTCGGTGATCAATCCCGAGCACTTCCCGTGACCCCAAGAAAAATCCGGCGAAGAGGATGACCCGAGAAATCCCCCGATGAACAGGCCCAGACCCAACACTGGTGTCACCCAGGGCGAACCGAGGGGCCAGGATTTCGCGGCGGGGCGAGAGGCGGAGCGTCGGGGGCCGAATCCAGGGTCAAGGGACGGCTCAAGACCTCAAACCGGGGTGATTTCGTTGCGTCGGACGCGAAAGCGAAAGTGATGGAAGGCGGGCCGTCGGTCCGCTGCCTTTTCAACAGCCGACATTCACGGTACTCGCCTCGCCACATTGCCCTTGGTCATACGAGTGTTGACACTGCTGGCGAATACTCATCAGCCGCCGGAGGGCCGGAACATGGGCAAGATGAGGCGCTCAGGGCACAGGGAACCGCAGCCCCAGACATCCTGGACGAATTCGCCACCGGTGTCAGTATTGGGTCTGGGCCAAGTACGGTAAGGTAATTTCCGGGTCGAGTACAACGGTCCTTCAATCCACCTTCAATCCGTCATCGCCAGCAGAGATTCGTACCCATGAGTATCTCAACGTCAATCACGACTTGGGATGTGATCCAAGACCTCGGTTTCACTGCGGATCCCATGGTCGTTTTTTCAGATGTGCGTCCAGGTCTTAGCTACAATTTCGGCAATCTCAAGCTGGAGGCGGCCTGCGTTACCAATATGCATGTCGTCCCTGTGGTGTTCCTCAGCGGCGTATTGGCCTCCGTTCGTTGCTTGCGAGACATCCAATTTCAACTGCATCGCATCGTGGAATCGCGGGAGCAATGCGTGGCCATGATTGTGTGGAACCTGGATCAGGGCGAGCCCGGCGGTGTCTTTCAACCGCTGCACGAGGTGCCCTGGTTGCAGGAAGGCAGGGACCACAAGCATCTCCTGCCTTGGGAACGCGAGCAGGAAGAATACCAAGCACGCCCGCATTGCACCGCAGAGCGAGAATGGTTGAAGCTGGCGATCAAGTCACTGAAGCGTTCCCTGGAGCAGGTCCAAGACACCGAACCTGTCATGGTCGGCTTTGACGGAAAAACCCTTTCGATTCAGGTTGCTGGGAATCACGTGGCCTTACCTGCATAGGGTTCACCTTGGTTGTCTCACTTCTTTTTGCCGGCTGGAAAGCTGCAACCACTCCCTAAACGCATTATGAGTTATTCTGTAGAGATTTCTGTATGGCGTGAATCGCTTTATATCGACAGATACCGGTATCAAGGAGTCGCCGAGACACTGACCTTGCCGTAACAAGGATACCGCCCAGATTCCTGTGAGAATTGCCCAAACCCAACAAACATGAAACAAGCCGCGAAGTAGTTGTCTCGATTTCGCAAAATTGCGAAAAGGGCGAAACAGCAGCCCCTGAGTTTGCCTTTGGTCGCACGAGTGGTGGGTCCGGACCTACGTCTTCGCTTCCGCTCGTCGAATATGCCCAAGAAGCTGGGGAGTTGGTACGATACCCGATCTCAAACGGATCGCGTGCCCGCCCACGGAATCGTTTGATACGAGGAGCGGAAGGCCGGGGCCCCACTCTCCTTCGACAGGAATTCGTAAGGCCCAAGGAAAGGACATGACGCCCCGACCCGAACCGAGTCCCACCATGAGTATCCACATCACGCTCAGCCCCGAGGAAGAGCGAAAACTCGCCGAGCTCGCTCGCGCGAGAGGCCAGGACCCGGCCTCACATGCCCGGGACGTGGTCGCCGCTTACTTGAATGGCGCGGACCAAGGCGGCACCAAGACGTTCGAGGAAATCCTCGCTCCGCTCTGGGAAGGGTGGCGCCGGAGCGGCATGACCGACGGCGAGGTTGACGACCTCCTCGAGCGGGAGCTTCAAGCGGCCCGAAGCGAGCGGCGCCGGCCGAAAGGAACGCCGTGAGCCGGGGTGGCCGGCCGCGAGCGGTCTTCGATTGCATGGTCTTCCTCCAGGCCACAGCGGGACCGGAAGGTCCGGCGGCGCGGCTGTTCGTCGATTTCGTCGAGGGCGGGCGGCTCGAATTGTACGTGAGCGATGTGATCATCGAGGAAGTGAGAGATGTCCTCGGCCGACCCCGCATCCGCGTCAAGAACCCGACCATCACCGACAAAGGCGTCGAGGACTTTTGCGACCGGATTCGGCAGGCGGCCCAGCGGATCGATCCCGTCCCGGCCGCGTTCACCCTGGCCCGCGATCCCGACGACGAGCCCTATCTTAATCTCGCCATTGCCGCGGCGGCGGACTATCTGGTCACACGCGACAACGACATGCTCGACCTGATGCGGGACGGCACGTTTCGCGCTCGGTATCCGACGCTCACGATCCTCGACCCCGTAGCCCTGCTCCAGGTCCTGAATCCACCGCCCCCGCAACCATGACCGGCTTTCGGCCCAGACGGGGTAGACCCACCCGTGACGCTTCTGGGTCTACCCCTTGTCGTTCCCAAGAGACTCCACACCCGTTCTTGGGCGTCGAAAGGAGAGGCGCCGGGACCGAAGCGGCCGGGTGCGAGACCACCGACCCTTAAGCACGGTCAACCCAAAAAACAAGCGAGGGGGCGATCGCGTCGCCCCCTCGCTTTCGCCTCGTCTCGTTTCCGGGCCGCTTGTTTCAGGGTTGGACCGCGTTGAAGATGTGTGTCCAACGACCGCCCGATGAGAACGTGTTGTCGTTCACGTCCACGAGCTCGTTCAGGCCGCTGTCGGCGGTCGAGACGGCGAAGACCTCGCTCGCCCCGTTACCGTTCTGGGCCGCGACCATTCGCGTGACCGCCCCGAAGCGGGTCCAACTCCCGCCGTTGTAGCCGCCGCCGGCGAACTTCTCGGTCTTGGCGAAGCCGATCCCCGACGTGTTGATCACGAAGACCTGGCAGTTGCCGTTGGCCTCACGACCGGCCGTTACCTGGCTGATCCCGTTCGAGATCAAGTACCACCCGCTGGGGTTGAAGCCGCCGTTG
>CALLYK010000586.1 GCA_937858365.1 uncultured Isosphaeraceae bacterium
CCGTCCACGCGGCGGCGCGGGGCGGCCACCGTTGGATGTTTCACGAGCCCAGGTCGCCGCGAGGGCCCGACCGCCCATGACCGACTCACGTCTTGAGCAGCCCGCGCACCGGTGTGCCCTCGCAGACCTTGTAGGGGCGGTCTTGCGGGTCGCGGATTTCGGTTTCGGGGTCGATGCCGAGTGCCTGATAGATCGTGGCCAACATGTCTTCGGGGCGGACGGGGTCCTCGCGCGGGAAGGCCCCCACCTTGTCGCTTGAGCCATACACGCGACCGCCCGGAACGCCTCCGCCGGCGATCAGGGCCGAGTAACACATGCCCCAGTGTTCCCGCCCCTTGTTGGGATTGATCTTCGGCGTCCGACCGAATTCGCCCAGCGTGACCACCATCGTCTCGTCGAGCAGACCGCGCGCGTCGAGGTCTTCAAGCAGGGCCGAATAGGCCAGGTCGAACGGTGGGATGCCGTAGTCCGACTCGAGCATCTGGAAACCGGTCAGGCCGCCCAGGTCGGCCGTTCCGCCGTGGGTGTCCCACGTGTTGAGGATGTTCCCCTTCTTGGGCACGAAGTAGAGCCAGGTCACGGTCACGAGGCGCACGCCGGCTTCCACGAGCCGACGCGCCAGGAGGAAACTCTCGCCGTATTCGTTCCGACCGTATCGGTCGCGCGTGCGCGGTCCTTCGCGATCCAGGTCGAAGGCGCGTTTCGCCTCGGGCGAGGCGAGCATCCGGTAGGCGAGTTCGCGGCTGGCGTCGAGGCCCTGGCCGCTTTTTTGCAGGAGGCGGTCTTCCTCGTCCATCAAGTGGAGAAGGCCCTTCCGGGCGATCAGGCGGGCGCGATGGAGTTCCTCGGGCAAATTGAGCGAGTGCGACCCTTCCGACTTGGTCGAAGCGGGGGTCACCTGGCGCATTTCCATCGGGTCGAACCGGGGCCCGAGGAAGCCGCCGTAGGTGCCCGCGTAGTTGAAGCCGTCGTGACCGATCGGTTGCGGAATGGTGACGCTCGCGGGCAAGGCGCCCGGGGGCGTGAAGGCCGAGACGAGTGCGCCGACGCCTGGAAAATCGGTCCGCTTGCGCGCGTTCGCCGGAACGACGAGCGTGGGATTGCGCCGGCCGGTGAGGGTGTGATAGACCGACGGCTCGTGGTTGTTGCTCTCGTGCGACATCGACCGAATGATGGTGAACTTGTCGGCCACGCGCGCGGAGAGGGGCAGCTTCTCGCTGATGGAAACACCGGGGACGACCGTGTCGATCGGTTTGTAGATCGACCGGATGCCTTCAGGGGCGTCGGGCTTGAGGTCCCACATGTCGGGCTGACTGGGCCCGCCCCAGAGAAAGAGAAGGATGCAGGATCGCGCCGACGGTTTGGGGGCAACCGACGCCTTCAGTAGAGTGGGCAATGAGAGCGAGCCCAAACCCAGTTGGCCCAGTCGGATCATGGCGTCGCGACGGTGGAGCATGGAAGGGCCCCCAACGGCGAATAAGCCTCGGGACCGCCAACGGCCCCGAGGCATCATAGCAGTTGCCTTTCCACCGCGCCCACATATCGGAGGGACGAGGATCGGACCTTGACTTCTCAGTTGTGTCCGACCAGCGCGAACTGTTCCTCCTCGGTCGAGCCGGCGAGGGCCGTGGTGGACGACTTGCCTCCCGAGATGCACTGGGCGACTTGGTCGAAGTAACCCGTGCCCACGAACGATTGGTGTTTCACCGCTCGGTAGCCGACCGACGCTTCGAGTTCGAATTCCTTCTGTTGCAAGACCGAATAGGCCGCCATGCCCGACTCGCGGTAGGCCCGCGCCAGGTCGAACATCGACAGGTTCAGGGCGTGGAAGCCGGCCAGGGTGATGAACTGGAACTTGTAGCCCATCGCCCCCAACTCGCGCTGGAACTTGGCGATGCTGGCGTCGTCGAGCTTGGCCTTCCAGTTGAACGATGGGGAGCAGTTGTAGGCGAGCGGCTTGCCCGGGAACTTCTTGTACATCCCCTCGGCGAAGCGTTTGGCCTCGGAAATGTTCGGTTCGGACGTCTCGCACCAAACCAGGTCGGCGTAGGGGGCGTACGAGAGACCGCGGTCGATGGCCATGTCGAGGCCGCCGGAGATCCGATAGAAGCCCTCGGGGGTGCGTTCGTCGGTGAGGAATTGGCGGTCGCGTTCGTCGACGTCGCTGGTGATGAGGCGCGCGCCGTTGGCGTCGGTCCGGGCGATCAGGACGGTGGGCACGTCCATCACGTCGGCGGCGAGTCGCGCGGCGATCAGCGTGCGGACGAACTGTCCCGTGGGCACGAGGACCTTGCCGCCCATGTGGCCGCACTTCTTTTCGCTGGCGAGTTGGTCCTCGTAGTGGACCCCCGCCGCGCCCGCTTCGATCATCCCCTTCATGAGTTCAAAGGCGTTCAGGGCGCCTCCGAAACCGGCCTCCGCGTCGGCCACGATGGGGACGAAGTAGTCCAGCGTGCCTTGCCCTTCGGCGTGCTGGATCTGGTCGGCCCGCTTGAACGCGTTGTTGATGTTGCGGACGATCGCGGGGACGCTATCACAGGGGTAGAGGCTCTGGTCGGGATACATCTGCCCGGCCAGGTTGGCGTCGGCGGCCACTTGCCAGCCGCTTAGGTAAATGGCCTTCAGGCCCGCTTCCACCATCTGGACCGCCTGGTTCCCCGTGAGGGCCCCCAGCGCCGCGATGTAAGGGCCTTTTTGCACGGCGTCCCAAAGGCGCTCCGCGCCCCGGCGCGCGAGGCTGTGCTCGATGGCCACAGTGCCGCGGAGTCGAACGACATCGTCGGCCGAGTAGTCTCGGCGGGCGTCTTTCCAGCGAGGGTCGGTTTCCCAGTATTTTTGCAGTTGTTTGGCGGACGGCAGACGTGAGGACATGGGCGGTCTCCTTGCGCGGACCGAGAATGGACCCGGGGCGCTCGCCGACCCGGGCGGGAACGTCGGGGGTGGTTGGGGACGGACGAAGGACGTTTCCTTGCCGTCCTGTTCTCGTGGGATCAGGGCAGGTGTTCGTAAGCGGGCAGCGTGAGGAAATCGGCCAGAGGGACGCCGGTGGCGACCTCTCCGAAGATCTTCTCGGCCAGGGCGAACTGACCGCGGTCGAACTCCTCGGCGCCGATGTCGGCTCGGATCTTGCTGAGTTCCTCCCTCATGGTTGCTTGGAACAATTCGATCGTGATCTTGCGGCCGTCGTCGAGCCGGCCGCCCGGGTGTTTGATCCATTGCCAGACCTGCGTGCGCGAGATCTCGCAGGTGGCGGCGTCCTCCATCAGGTTGAAGATCGGCACGCAGCCGGACCCGCGCAGCCAGCTTTCCAGGTAGCGCAGGCCGACGTTGATGTTCACGCGCAGCCCTTGGTCGGTGATCGTCCCTTGGGGCACGGTCAGCAAGTCGGCCGCCGAGACCTTCACGTCCTCACGCATCCGGTCGCGCTGGTTGGCCTGGGGCATCTTGGCGTTGAAGACCTCCAGCGCGAGGGGCACAAGGCCCGGGTGGGCCACCCATGTCCCATCGTGCCCGTCGGACGCTTCCCGCTCCTTGTCGGCCCGGACCTTCGCCAGGGCCGCCTCGTTGGCGGCGGGGTCGTTTTTGATCGGGATCTGAGCGGCCATGCCGCCCATCGCGTGGGCCCCTCGACGATGACACGTCTGGATCGTCAAGAGCGAATACGATCGTAAGGCGTGCGTGGTCATCGTGACCTGGGCGCGATCGGGCATGACGAACTCGGGCCGGTCGCGGAACTTCTTGATGATGCTGAAAATGTAGTCCCACCGACCGCAATTCAAACCGACGATGTGGTCGCGCAGTTCGTACAAGATCTCGTGCATCTCGAACGCGGCCAGGATCGTCTCGATCAGCACCGTGACCTTGATCGACCCCACGGGGATGCCAAGCGTGTTTTGGGCCGTCACGAGGACGTCGTTCCAAAGACGCGCTTCCAGGTGGCTTTCCAGCTTGGGGAGGTAGAAGTAGGGGCCCGTCTCGCGACTGAGTAGTTCCTTGGCGTTGTGGAAGAAATAGAGCCCGAAATCAAAGAGCGAGCCCGACATCGGCGCGCCGTCCACATACACGTGCTTCTCGGGCAGGTGCCAGCCGCGCGGCCGGACCAGCAGCGTGGCGACTTTTTCGTTCAGCGCGTACTTTTTCCCGTCGGGCTGGGTGAAGTCGATTTGGCGACGGATGGCCGCTTTGAGGTTGGCTTGGCCTTCGACCTGGTTCGTCCAGGTGGGTGCCGTGGCGTCTTCGAAGTCGGCCATGAAGACCGAGGCGCCCGAGTTGAGGGCGTTGATGACCATCTTGCGATCGACGGGCCCGGTGATCTCGACTCGGCGGTCGAGAAGGTCGGGCGGGGTGGGCGCGACGGTCCAATCGCCCTCGCGAATTGCCTTGGTTTCCGGCAGGAAATCGGGGAGCTTACCGGAGTCCAGTTGGGACTGGACATCTTTCCGGCGCGCGAGAAGTTCGAGGCGGCGGGCCCCGTGGGCGCGCTGAAGGGCCGCCACGAAGGCGAGCGCCTCGGGGGTGAGGACCTCTCGAAATTCGGGCGTCATGGGCCCTCGGACTTCGACACCTTCGACGCCGCTGGACACGTCGGCCTTCATGGAACGGGACCCCTGGTGTGTGGGCCGACCCTTGCGGGGACGGTCTCCGATATCTACCCTTTACGACAGCGGCGAGCATTTTGCCAGCCAATCTTCGTAATAGTAAGCATTGGCCGGAGCAAAGATCGCCGGTCTCGGGCTCGAATCGGCGGGTCATCGGCCCCTGGGCGGGCCCATGTTTTCGCGGGTCCTCACTCCGGGACGATCTCCTCGACGATTAGGAGACCATGGGGGTGGTCCATGTCCGCGGTGCCGTCGAACGAGAGACGTATCTTGTCGACGACGCCGGTCAGACCGAGCAGGGCCCGAGGGAAGATCGGTGGCTGATTGAGGTCGAACGGTACTTCTGGGTCCCCGATGAAGTAGCAGGGGAAGACGTGCTCGGTCGGGTCCATTCCGTCGATCCGGGTACGGAGGAGGCCCACCCTCACCTCTCGCCGACCTCCCATCAACTCAAGTCCGCCGTGGACCGGGGCCCTCGGCATGGGCAGGTCAAGAGACCCGGCCAGGGCCGCGGGCATTAACGTCATCTCCGTCCCGGAATCCACGCGAGACGATACCGCCTGCCGAGCGCCTCCGTTGTCTTTCATCAGCAGGTCGAGTTCGGCCCGCAACAGGACATCGCCTGACGTCCATAGAGGCTTGCCGATGAGCGGTACTTCGAGACATGACATGGTTCAGGGCCGACCGACCTTGATGTCTTTTCGGGCCTCTTGGTCCATGCCCTTAAGGAGCTTGCCGATGTCGACGTGCCCCACCGCGAGGACCTCCACTCCCTGGGAGACCCTTCGATAGGCCACGTCGAGGCCCTCGTAGTAATACTGGAGTGTGAAGGATTCGGCCATTCGTCGAAGGGCCTCGGGGGTCGGCACGATTCGCTTCTCGTCCCAAAGACGGGAATTCTCCCGAGCGATGACGGCGGTCACCTCGGGTGGGACGGGAAGGAGACCGAGCGGTTTCGGTCGCGACATCACCAGCGGAACACCCTTCGCGTCGATCTCGACGGGGCCGAGGCCGCCCACTTGGATCGGAGCGTCCAGGGGCGCTTCCGACAAGCCGCCTTCGAAGGTTGATGACTCACCCGATCGCGCCGTGCCCATGCTTGGAAGCCCGATCATGGCCTTCGGCATGCCCAGATTCCGCTTAAGGTCGCCCCCGGCGTCCGAGAGAAGAACCCTCGCCGGGTCCTCACTGGGTTCGTCGGCCATCGATTCCGCCTTTCCGCCCGACCAAACCGCGCAATTTCCAGAGGACCTCGCTTACAGAGATAGACATTACCACTTTTCTCCTGTCCATTCGATCGTCGAAATACGGAACGCCCAGCCAAGTTCGCATGGACTTTTCGCGAGACCTTGAAACCAAGAAAGGGCCGGCGACCGCGACGGCGCGACAGGGTTGACATCGGAAGGACCTCGTGTCGAGGGTCGATCGGCCTGATGGACGAGGACACTCGAAGCCGTTGAAGCCGTCCCTTGATCGCGATCGCGGCGCGGCTTACGATCGTTCTTAGTATTTTGACGTCCAATACTCATCGTATGAGTATTGGCTCGGTCTAGGTCGGCGACACCGGAAGAATCGAGGGCCCCATGACGCGGGGCGGCAGCAACGGCGACTGGCGGCGCGGGCACCTCACGAGCCTGCGCGGATTTTGCCATGTCGCCCAACTGGGCAGCATGACCAAGGCGGCCGAACTCGTGGATTTGAGCCAGCCGTCGATCTCGCTGCAAATTCAGGCTTTGGAGCGGGAGTTGAAGGTCACGCTCTTTCAGCGCAAGGGGCCGCGGATCACGCTCACGCCTGAAGGGCAAGCGCTTTACAAATTGGCTTGGCCGCTGATCGAGGCGCTCGACGGCCTTCCGGCCGCCTTTCAGGCGAGTCGCCAGGGGCTCGAAACGGGCAGGTTGAACATCGCGGCGGGGGAGTCGACGATCCTCTACATTCTCCCCGAGCCGGTCCGCGCGTTCGTGGAAAGGCACCCGGGAATCGAGGTGAAGCTCCACAACGTGAAGGGGCGCGACGGTCTGAAAATGCTCCGGGCCGACGAGGTCGATTTCGCGGTCGGGTCGCTGATCGACGAGCCTGACGACGTTCGATACGAACCGCTCGTGAGTTATGACCCAATGCTGATCATGCCGCTGGACCATCCCCTCACGGAGCGCAAGCGGATCAGCCTGCGAGACGTGGCGCAATACCCCTTGATCCTGCCGCCGCCGCACCTGACCACCTGGCGTTTGGTGGATTACGCTTTTCAAAAGCACCGCCTGGCGTATCGCTTGGCGATCGAAGCCGGGGGCTGGGAAGTGATCAAAAAATATGTGGAACTGGGGCTCGGCGTGGGCATCGTGCCCCTGTTCCTGGCGGAAGGCCGCCGCGACATCGCGCTTGAAGCGCTCA
>CALLYK010000587.1 GCA_937858365.1 uncultured Isosphaeraceae bacterium
ATGGGGGGCGGCGCCCGGTGCATGGACCAGGTCGAGATTGAGGGGTTGGTGCCGGGGCGGCACGAGGTCCCGTACACGCTGGTGTTCGAGGGGCCCGGCGGCGGTCGGCGCGAGGTGAAGACGAGCGTGGTGTTCGAGGTTGCGGAGCCGGGACGCGCGGTGCTCGGGGCGGACGCATCGGCGGAGCTGACGGACCGGGTTCGGAGGGCGGTGCGGGGTGCGGTGCATCGGGAGGGGACGGGGCCCTGCGTCGAGGTGAGGTTCGATGAGGACATCCTCTCCCCGTGGCGGCTGACGGGGCGGCGCGACGACCTCGAGATCGCGGCGGTGTTCGAGTTGTGGGACGGCGGGACGAGGCTGGCACGGGGGGATGGGTGGCTCGGGGGTTTGGAGATGGAGCAGAACGGGGATGTGATCACGCGGCTGTTTGATCAGGAGACGGGGCGGTGGAGGCCCGAGGTGGCGGATCGGCTGGAGGTCCGGGTGCGAGGGGATGAGCGGCTGGCGTGCCGGCGGTTCGAGGCGGCGCGGTACTGCAACTGGTTGAGCGAGCTCGAAGGGATACCCAAGGAGCAGTGGTGCTATCCGGATGAGATCCAGGAGGAGATGAAACCGGCCGGGGACTCCCTGGAGCGGACAGGGTATCGCTTGCCGACAGAAGGGGAGTGGGAATGCGCCTGTCGAGCGGGGTCGGTGTCTTCACGGCCGTATGGCCGGTCGGAAGCGAGACTGACCTCATACGCATGGATTGTGACGAACTCGGGTCGAACGATGCATCCGGTGGGCCGGCTGAAGCCCAACGACCTGGGGCTGTTCGACATGCTGGGGAATGCGTTAGAGTGGGTGAACGATCCCTATGCGGGGCCCTACAAGCCGGCAGAGGGGGATTGCCCGCTTTTGGATTCGGTCATGGATACATCCTCTTTCGATCAAGATATTCGCGTGTTACGTGGCGGGGCGTTCGTCTACTCGCCGTCCATCTCGCGCCCGGCGATCCGCGTCAGGAACATGCCGACGGACCGCGTCCCCAACAACGGTTTCCGCCCCGCCAGGACTTACCCCTAGCCTTAATACGCTTTCGTCCTTGTCGGCGCATTTCCTGCTTCAACACGCGCGGTGAGCGGCCGACTTGATCGGGGCCATTGTTTATTTCTAAATGCATGCATTTTTAAATATTTGTGTGAATGAAGCGCTGAGACTTTGATGAGTTATAGCGTTATCACGTCGCGAAATCAAGAGAATTCCGCGAGAACCGCAATAATACGTGGGAGATTGAAGGCGGCGTGGCCGGTCCGCTTCTCCGCGATGTCTCGGTGGTCCGTGGGGCCCCAGCCCGATGTGAGCCCCCTCGCTCTTCTCCACAAGTCGCAAACCCCTGTCTGGTTAGGACTTGCGGTGCCAGTCGGCTTGGAAGTCAGAAGTTCGCAAGTCTTGACGGGGCCCCGGGTTGTGGCGACGGCCGGTCACCATTTCCGGCCCGTTGATCGGCTTTTGAGTAAGAACGAAGGCGCACCCCGGGGCTGTGACGCTCATACCCCCTCGGCCCAGTTCGAGGCTGACCGATGGCCCGAGCCGTCGGCAATCCCGAATCACGCAACTGGACTTGAGCGAATTCGGGCCCTTTGCTAGGTTCCGCCCCCAACGCTCACACCCTCGCGACTTCACGGCGACCGTCCGGCAGGGAGGCCCACGGCATGAACCGCCGCATCGCGCTCTTCTCCTCATTGCTCCTGGGCGGCCTCGTCCCCGCGCGACTGCTTCAGGCACAAGACCCGGTGCCTCGCGTTCGTGGCGATGACCGCAAGCGCCGCGACCTGCCCCCACCCAAACTCGCGCGCCGTGAGGACGAACCTCGCGCCGAAGATACTGATCGCCCCCTCGATGACCCCCCGGGAGACTTCCCAAGTCAGCCTGGTCATCAGTGGCGCACTTATCCAATCGAAAAATACACACGCATGGCCCAGGGGCAAAACACCAATCCCCAAGACGCCATCGTCGATTGGGTGTTTCGGCGGACGGGGTCCAGCGTCTGGCACGGTGAACGGACGGCCGCCCTCTCCGCGAGCCGCTCGCGCATCCTCGCCTATCACGACGCCCGGACGTTGGAACAGGTCGAAGAGGTGGTGGATCGCTTCACCAACGCGGTGGCGGACCTGCTCTCGATTCGCGTCCAGATGGTCGCGGCGGCCGACCCGCGTTGGCGTTACGCCGTTTATCAGCGCATGACCTTCCACGAAGGTGGGCCGGCCGGCCAGCAAATCTGGACCGCCAAGGTCGAGGACGCGGCCCTCGTGCTCACCCAAATGGGGACCACGCAGGGCTTCCGTCTCCTGGCCGACAACGAATACAAAGTCATCAACGGCCAAACGCTCACCATCAAGGCGACCGTGGCCAAGGACTACACGTCGCACCTCCAACGCGCCGGGGCGGCCGGCCTGGGGTTCCAACCGGGTACCCGGCAACTCACCGAGGGGATCACCTTACGGCTTAGTCCTCTCTTGAATTATGAGGGGGACAAGATCGAGTTGGCCCTGGACTTCAAGGCCGGCACCATCAAGAAGTTCCACGCGACCCGCGTGCTGGCCCCTCGAGAAGTGGGCAGCAACGAGATGTCGATCGATGTGCCGGAGGTGTCGGAATCACGCATCAATCAGACGATCCCGGACTGGGACCTGGATCGCACGTTGATCATCTCGGCGGGCATCCTTCCGGGCATCTTGCTGGACAAGACCAACTTGCTCAACCGAATCCCCGGCTGGACCCCGGGCGCTACCGAATTGCTGCTGTTCTTGAACGCCAAGATCGCCTCGAACACCCCCAAGCCCCAAAGGACGAACGACCGGCCCAAGGGGGGCGCGATCGATCGTGAGCGCGACCGCGATCGCGATGACATACGGATCGAAGACCTCGATGAAGAGCGTCTGGGCGATCGCGGGCGGGGTCGGCCGCGATAGGCACGCGGGGCGCTTCGAAGTGAACGTCTCGCCCGGATCGTGAGAGACGGGTATAACGGTAGGGGCCGCTGGGGCCCTCCCGGCCCGCCGTCCCCGAGACCCTTAGTCCATGGCCGCGTTGAACGAGTCGACCGAGGCAACACACCAAGGACCGGCCCCAAGCCCCACCTCGACGCGTGGGGCTTACTTCGCCCTCCTCGTCCTCTTCAGCATGAACATGCTGAACTATGTGGACCGCTACGTCTTTTACGTGGTGGGAGAGAAAGTTTCGCAAGACCTGCACTTCAGTGATTTTCGCTTCGGCATCCTGAGCAGTTCGTTCATGGTGGTTTACACCCTAGTCGCCCCGATGATGGGGCACCTGGGCGACCGCGGCAATCGCACGCGCCTTCTCGCTTTCGGCGTGGGACTCTGGAGCTTGGCGACCGTGGGCACGGCCTTCGCTGGCCGCGTCTTCGGCTGGAGCTTCCACGAGATGTTCTTCTGGAGGGCCTTGCTGGGCGTGGGAGAAGCCACGTACGGTGTCGTGGCGCCGACCTTGCTCGCCGACCTCTTTTCGCCGCGGGCGCGCGGTCGCGTGATCGGCCTTTTCTACCTGGCCTTGCCCGTCGGCGGGGCCTTGGGCTACGGCCTGGGAGGCTGGGTCTCGCACTTCGCCGGATGGCGCGCCGCGTTCTTGGTGGTCGGGCTGCCGGGCTTGATCGCCGCTGGTTCAGCGCTCTGGATTCGGGACCCGGGCCGAGGCGCATCCGAAGGCCAAGGTCTCGCGCATGACGAAGGCCAATCAGGCCTCTCGGCCCTGCGCGATTGGCTCAACCCGTCGTTCGTACTTAATACACTGGGGCTGACAGCCGTCACGTTCGCGACCGGCGCCTACGCGGTTTGGGGAGCGAGCTTCTATCAGCGCGTCCATGGAATGGAGGTCCATCACGCAGGCAAGTCGATCGGCGTTTTGACCCTCACCGCGGGCCTGGTCGGCATCGGCCTGGGAATGTGGCTTCCCGACCTCCTACGCAAGCTGACGCCGAGGGCCTATCTCAGTTGGGCCGGGCTCTGTTGTTCCTTGTCCGTCCCATTCGCACTGCTCGGGCTCCTCTCGCGCGACACAAACACGTCGCTAGGTCTGATTTTCGTGGCGATGGTCTTGCTCGCGGCCGTGCTGGGACCGTGCAACACGGTGACGGCGAACGTGGTGCCCGCCCGACATCGCGCGGCCGGGTTCGCCCTGAGCATCTTCTTCCTTCATGCCTTTGGTGATATCCTGTCGCCACCGCTGATTGGTCGACTCTCCGAGTTCTTCGGCGACCCCGCGCGGAGCGACCTGGCGATCAACCGTTTCCTCGCCGAGATCGGTCACGGCCCGATCCTCGCCGCGACGGGAGTGAGCACCAACTTGACCGTTGGCATGCTCTCGGTCGTGCCCATGCTCTCGTTGGGGGGCATCCTTTTCCTGATCGGCTCCCGCTTTCTGAAGCAAGATCAGGAGCGGGCCCACCTCGCCTCGCTCGGGGTCGAGTGCGAGGGCCTGCCGCTTCATTGAACGCATGGACCTGGACCGCGACCGCGTCGATCACCGCGCTTGGACGCTCGTGCAAGGCGTCTTCCGGTCAATCCGCTTGAGCAAGCCGGTGAGCACCCGGCCGGGTCCAATCTCGTAGAACGTGTCAAACCCGTCGGCCAGCATTCGCCGCATCGACTCCTCCCAGCGCACGCCTTGGGTGACTTGCGAGGCGAGCGTCTTGCGGATGACGGCAGGGTCGTCGGGGTGGGGGGCCGTGTCCACGTTCGAATAAACAGGAATGCGCGGGGCCTTGATCGTCGCCTCAGCGAGTGCCTCCGCTAGTTGCTCGTCGGCCGGTCGCATCAAGGGGGTGTGGAAGGCCCCCGCGACGGCCAGCGCGACCGCTTTCATCGCCCCGAGCTCAGTCGCGATCGGCTCGACCATCTCCAGCGCGGTCTTGTCTCCGGAAAGGGCGACGTTCGCCGGACAGAGCATGTTCGCTTTCCAGAGTCGTCCGCCCCGGGCGGTCACCTTCTGGATCAACTCTTCGAGCTTGTCGTTGTCGAGCCCGAGCACGCTCACCATCCCGCTCGGCGATGCGTTCGACGCGGCTTGCATCGCCTCGCCTCGTCTCCGGACGACCTTCAGTCCCTCCTCGAACGCGATCGCACCGGCGAACGTGAGAGCTGTATATTCACCCAAGCTCAGGCCGGCGGCGCCGGCGCAGGACTCGACGACATTGGGCTGATTCACCTTGAGGTCTTCCAAGGCTGCGAGGCTGGCTACGTAAAGGGCCGGCTGACTGACGTCGGTGGCGTTGAGGGCCTCGGCCGGCCCTTCGAAGCATAGGGCCTTCAGGTCGAAACCGAGGACCGAGTTGGCACGGTCGAACAAGGCCCTTGCGCCGGGCGACTCGTCATAGAGCGCGCGGCCCATGCCGACCGTTTGGGCCCCTTGGCCTGGAAATAAGAACGCGACTTTGGGCATCTCAAACCTCGAAATGGGACCGAGCGGGTCAACCTTCGACCTTGGGCGCCTGCGCGAGCTGGTCGATGATCATTTGCGAAATCCGATCGTCAGCGAGGGTGCCAGCGACCCGGCAAGCGTTCTTGATCGCCCGGGCCCCCGAAGAACCGTGGCAAATCAGGCAGGCGCCGCGAATCCCCAAAAGGGGCCCGCCACCATACTCCTCGTACTCGTAACGGGCCTTGAGCTCACGCAAGGTGCCCACGACCTTGGCCCCGGCGCCGCTCGCGCCTCCGCCGAGTTGCGGGATCAGTTTGCCGAGTTCTTCCTTGATCGCACCGAACAGGAACTCAACCGCCCCTTCGCCCGCCTTAAGCAAAACGTTGCCGGTGAAGCCCTCGCAGACCACGACACGGGCGTTGCCGTCGTAGATGTCGCGGCCTTCCAGGTAGCCGACGAAGCGCCCGGCCATGGGCGAGTTGCGGAAGAGGTCTCTCGTGGAACGCACCAGTTCGTTCCCTTTGTCCTCCTCGCTCCCCACGTTGAGCAGGCCGATGGTGACTTCCTTCACGCCCAAGATCTGCTCGGCGAAGACGCCCCCCATCACGCCGTATTGGTAGAGGTCCTCGGGCTTCGCGTTCATGTTGGCGCCGACGTCGAGAATGACGACCGGGCCGCGGCGAGACGGGAAGATCGCGGCGATCCCAGGGCGGCGGACGCCAGGCAGGAACATCTTAGCGTTGAAAAGGGCCGAGGCGACCATTGCGCCCGTGGAACCGGCCGAGACGACCGCCCGCACTTCTCCCGCTGCGAGGAGGCCCCAGCACTTCGAGATGGAGTTGTCTCGCTTCTTGCGCAGGGCGTCGACCGGTTTTTCGTCCATGCCGATCACCTCGGCCGCGTGGACTACGGGCAGGCGGTCCCGGGGCAGACCGTCATGTCGGGCCAACTCGGCCTCGACCGCGTCGGTCCGGCCGACAAGGACGACAGTCAATCCAGGCACGTCTCGAACAGCATGGACGGCGCCATCCACGATCGGTCCCGGGGCGTGGTCGCCACCCATCGCATCCAGGGCCACACGCATCGCGATCGCTCCAAGAAGTCTGGGACACGGCAGGGCGGAAAGTCACGCGACGAGGGCGTCACCCCCACCCCTGCGTCCTTCCCGCTGACGGGCGTATCGTAGAGGCGCCCTCGACGGACTGTCAAGTTCGCCAAAACCGGTCCACGGGGCCGTCTCACCCGCGAGGCCGCCAATCTGGCCGGGTCATGCCGATGAACGCGGTGCCCGCGCCTCCAATACAGTTCCGGTCCACAACATCGCGCAGTCGTGAGGTCGTTTGGATCGCGTCCCAACCGACTTTGGAAAAAGTGCTTTCTTTGAACACGTGTTCCGATAATAGTGGGTTGGTGAGGGCCTGGGAGAAGGCGTCCACGGCCACCATCCGGAGGACAAGGTTGGGTAAGGGCGAGTTCGGGATCGTGTCTTCGGCGAAGAGACCAACGTAAAACTCGACGTCTTCCGGGCGCTTATAGGCAGCCTTCAGCACATCACGGACCTTGGGGTCTTCGGAGATGTCGGCGAACTCGCGCGGGCGTGAGAGCGACACATACGCTCGGTAGTCGGAATAAGGGGCCAGACGGCAGATCCGGCCCTGATTGACTGAGTTCTGTTCGATGGCTAGAAGGTCCGTGGGGGTGTTGAACGCCCCCAGGCGACCCGCACGTTGGGCGCTCACGTCGGCGAAGCCCCGGGCAAGGCCGGCCGCCAGGAGGGGCGCGTTGTTCAAGCGGGCCTCGTTGACCTTGTAGGAGCGACCCGCCCAGGTCATTTCGTCGGGAATGAGCGAGTGCCAACGGTAGAGCAAACTGAACTCGGTCGTGATCCAATTGGGCTTGTTCCAAGGGGCCTTCCAGGCCACCGTCGGGTCGGCGACCAACTTGATTGGGCTATTGGAAATATGATTGATGTATTCTTCCACGACGATCTTGATGAACTCGACGATCACCGTGGAGCGGGCCGTCTCGAAGACGCGGGTGTCGTCCCAAGACGGGTTGGCCCGTTCCAGGAGCCCGGCCAGGCGGTTGTGCTCCCGGAGCCAGAGTGTGTTCATCATCGTGACCTGCGGCGTCGTGTTCACGCGGTCGCCGCCGACGGCGAAGATGGACTGGTCGGGCTTGGTGGTCTCGTCCACGCCCAAGGGCCAGTCCAGGGCCTGAAACTGAGGGTCGGGCGTACCGTCGTCCCGAAGAAGCGGGGGCGGGTACTCCTCGTCGCCGCGCATCCAGCTCTTGAGACGCCCCTTCCGCCCGGTCGCCTCCGACTTTTCGCGGAGGCAATCGGTCTGCTCGCCTGTCCGGCCATAAAGCGTACACATGTCGATTTGGTGGTTCGACGTGTTTCGCTTGCGCATGTCCTGAGGATCGTTGGAGCCGGGCATCTTCGTCCGGATGAAGCCGTCGGTGAGGTACTGCGCGAACGAAGGGAAGAGGCAGGTGGACTTCTCGCAGTATCGGGCCGGACCGGCGCCTCGGTCGAAGAGGCGCGTCACCTGCTCCATCGAGGGCCATTGGCCCGGTGGCGCGGGGTCGGGACCGAACGCGGGCAGGTGCCGCGCGCTGTAGGTCGTGTCGGTGAGTGACGTCCAGGAAACGTAATCGTGGACGGTGCTCCAAGGGTGGGGCCGATGCCGGCAGACGTTGACGAGCGTGTTGATGGAGAAGGCGTTGATCTTCCGCTGGAGCCAGGGCCAGCGAGCGGCCAGCGCGGCGATCAGCTTCACGAGAGGGCCCGACAGTAGGTTCATGGACGAAGCACCTCACCTAGGCCGGCCGATCGCGGTCGTCAGACGAGCGGCTCGCCGCGGAGCCGCGCGATCTCGTATGCGTCCTTGTCGCCCCGGCCGGACAGACAGACCACCAGTGCCCTGCCTTTCCCCAACCGGGCGGCCTCCTTCATCCCCTGCGCGACCGCGTGACTCGACTCAAGCGCGGGCAGGATGCCTTCGCGCCTGGCTAGGGAGTAATAGGCCTCGAGGGCCTCGGCGTCGGTGATCGCCTCGTACCGTACCCGACCGGTCTCCTTCCAGAAACTATGTTCCGGGCCAACACCTGGATAATCGAGCCCCGCCGAGAGGGAATGGACGGCGCTCGTCTGCCCCTCGTCGTCTTGCAGGACGTAGCTGAGGCTGCCGTGGAGGACCCCCGGGCTCCCTTGCGTCAGGCTGGAGGCGTGTTCGCCGAGCGTTGGTCCACGTCCGCCGGCCTCGGCCCCGATCAGTTCGACCGCGTCGTCTTCCACGAACGGATGGAAGATACCGGCCGCGTTGGACCCGCCCCCCACGCAGGCGACGACCGCGTCGGGCAAGCGACCGATCTGTTCGATCGCCTGGCGGCGCGCTTCGCGACCGATCACCGATTGGAAATCGCGGACGATCATCGGGAATGGATGGGGCCCGACCACGCTGCCGATCGTGTAATGGGTGGTCCGCGACGAACCCATCCAGTCACGCATCGCCTCGTTGGTGGCGTCGCGCAGGGTGCGCGAGCCGGCATTGACGGGGACGACCGTCGCCCCCATCGTCCTCATGTTAAAGACATTCAATTTCTGACGACGAATGTCCTCTTCACCCATATAAATGGTGCACTCCAGGCCGAAGAGGGCGCAGGCGGTCGCCGTGGCGACGCCGTGCTGGCCTGCCCCCGTTTCGGCGATGATCCGGGTCTTGCCCATCCGCACTGCAAGCATGACCTGACCAATCGCATTGTTAATTTTATGAGCGCCCGTATGATTTAAGTCTTCCCGCTTGAGATGGATTTCGGCCCCGCCAACCAAGGCGCTGAGGCGTCCAGCGCGGAAGAGTGGAGAGGGCCGGCCGACGTAGTGCTTCCAGTGATGTTCGAGTTCGCTTTGGAAGGCGGGGTCGGCCTTGGCCTCGGCATAAGCAGCGGTCATTTGGTTGAGGGCGTCGATCAGGGTCTCGGGGACAAACCGGCCCCCAAAGCACCCAAATCGGCCTAACTCGTCGGGATAGGAAGTCAGGGGACGCTCGGCGACGGCAGCGGTCATGACGGGCTGGGCCTCGGTCCAAAGGGGAAGGACGGCGGAGCGTTCGATTGTTGGCCCGCCTGTCGGAGTCGGTCAAGCCTTACCAAACGAACCCGCACGACCCCACCAACCGGACGCTCCCTTTCAAGCCGATCGACCCGTCACGTCGATATCTTTGGACATGCGGTTCGGCGCGCGCCCCCTGGGGGATCGCGCTCCGATTGCATGATGTCGTGGGGCGGTCGCAAGGAGGCGGCGCATGCCGGACCCGGGACGCTGGGTGCGAACGATGCTGGGATGGGCCCTCGCCCTCTCCGTCGGCGCGCCCCTGGCCCGCGCGGACGACACGCTCCCCCCCACTCCCCGCATTTACCACAAAGCCAACAAATTCAAGATCCCGTTCAATGTGGCTCCTTCGGACCGGGCCCGCCTGCGTGAGGTCCACCTCTGGTTTTCGCCCGATCGCGGCGGAACGTGGGACGTGGCCGAGCGGGCGACCCCCGATCGCACGTTCTTCCTCTTCCAGGCCCCCAACGACGGCGAATATTGGTTTGCTGTCCGCACGAAGGACGCGAGTGGGCGCCTCTATCCGTCGGACGAGGACGGGGTCGAGCCCAGCTTGAAGGTAGTCGTGGACACGACGCCCCCCTCGCTCGTCTTGGGTTACCGGGCGCGACGCGGCAGTCAGGTCACGATTCGCTACGAGGCCCGCGACGAGAACATCGACCTGACCAAGCTCCACCTCGAATACCAGGTCGAAGGGGCCACCACCTGGCGCAAGGTCACGCTCAAGAAGCCGGTCCTCTCCTCCAACGAACTGACTTTCGACGCCGGGACGGCCGACCTGCTCCGCGTACGCGGCACGGCCGTGGACAAAGCGGGCAACGGCACGATCGCTGAACTCACGGTCAAGGAGGGCTTCCCGGACGATTCGGACATGAACGGGGACACGCCCGAGGAAATCGTGGAGGCGCCACCGCCGATCGCGCCGATCGTCCGCAACCCGGCGCGACCCGCGACAAGTCCCACCGGCCGAGCGCGGGCTGCGCCTCGTCAGCCGACCGACGACTCGCCGCCCGCGGACGATGCGTTCGACGGCCCCCCCACGCGGGCGAATGAGCGTGCGCCGGGCGACTCACCGCGGCTCCTGGTGGGGAGTCCGCGTTTTCCTTTGAAGTACGCGGTGGACGACGCCGGGCCGGGTGGGCCCGCCACGGTCGAACTCTGGGTCACGCGAGACAACGGTCGGACTTGGTCGTACCTGGGCCAGGACCCCGACCGCGCCTCCCCCTTCCTCGTCGAGTTGTCGGGCGACGGGGTTTACGGCCTGAAGATCGTGGCGCGATCGGCGTCGGGCCTGGGCGACCTACCGCCCCGCCAAGGTGAGCCGCCCGAAATCGAAGTGGAAGTGGACACGACCCCACCGTTCGTGCGCATGGGCCCCGTCTCCTTGGTCTCGGGCTCGGCCGAGGCGGCGGTGAAGATCACGTGGAAGGCCGAGGACGCGCATCTGGGCGCCAAGCCTGTGATCATCAGCTACCGCCCTGATCGTCCCGACGGCATCTGGCAACAGGTGACACCCCCCTTGCCGAACACGGGGCAATACGTTTGGAAGCTGCCGCCCAACCTGCCGGGGAAGCTCCACTTCCGGGTGGACGTGATCGACACGCTGGACAATCGCGGTTTCGCCGAGACGCCCGAGAATTCACCCGTGGTCGTCGATCGCTCGCGACCCAAGGGCAAGATACTCGGGCTCGACCAAGGGGCGGTCGGCGGTAACCCGCGCGGCCGTTATTGAACACCATCCGAGCCGGGAGCGACTTGGGCCCAAGGCCGGAGAAACAGTGTCTCCACCGAGCCGGCGTTACTGTTGCCAATATAAGCTCACATGAACATCTATGGCAGGCCCTCAGTGCCGCAAGGCATCTTTTCTGGTTTATTTCTTCACCCGAACGAGTTTCATCCCGCCATCCTGGACCAGGCCGATGCCAGGCGCGTAGAGTTTTGTCTCTTTGCTGTCGGGTTCCAGGGGGGTCGTCTCCTGGATCGCCAGCAAGTTCTTGAAGGTCCCGGCGGGGGTCTTGACTTCCTCGTTCAAGCTCTTGATCTCAGCGCGGTCCATCGCCTTGCCTGGGGCGATTTCCTGGTAGTAACGCGCTCCCATTAGCGGGCTCCCAGGCATTGCCAGTCCAAACGCGGCGCCCCCTTCGCCGGCCAGCCACGCCCCTTCGTGCGAAACGACCTTGCCGTCCTTGTACATGTCCACTTCCTCGCCGAAGTAATAGACGTTGTTCGTCCGCTTGCAGATCGCGAAGAAGTTGCGGGAGACCTCGACGATCTTACCGTCGACCGTCTCACGCTCCTCGACGACTCGCGTGGTGACGTTCCCCACCTTCTTGGTCTCTTCGAGCACCGTGATCGTGAGCGTGGCCTTCTTGCCTTTCTCGCTCCCCTCGTATTCGAGCGTGAAACCCGGGACGAGCATGAAGAACGGGTTCTTGCCCGTTGGCGAAAGGTCGGCCTCATCCACGAGGAAGGCCTTGGTGAAGTCGGCTTCGTCGCCCTCGTCCTCGCCCATCTCCTCGTCTTCAAGGATGGTCCCCTTGGCGTCCAGGGTCAGCTTGCGGTCGGTCTCGCCGACCTCGACGCTCACCTCGTACGCGACCCCTTCGTCTTCCTCCATCACCTCGGCGGCTTCTTCGATTTCGGCCTTGGGGTACTTTGCCAGGATCGCCTCCGTGACGGCCTTGGGGAGGTCTTTGGGGTCGACGTCTTTATGGTAGGACTTCAACTCACCATCCGGCTCGACGGTCGCCTCGATCTCCTTTCCCTTCAGCTTCAGGCGGAGGTCGTAGGTCGTCTCGTTCTCCTCAACGTCGATCACTTCCTCGGCAAGTTCGATCACGGCCCCGGGGAACTTCGCCTGGATCGTCGCCGCGACCTTGGCCGGCAGGTCTTTGGGGTCCACTTCCTTCTCGATCGAGACGATCTTGCCTTCAGGCTCGGACGAGACGTCGATCTTCTTGCCGTTCTCGACGAGGCTGACCTCGTAGATCGTCTCGCCGTCCTCGTCTTCCTCCGTGGCGGCCCCCTTGACCTCGGCCTTCGGGAACCTGGCCTTCACTGCCTTCATCACGGCCGCGAGCACCTGGTCGATGGGTATCTCCTTTTCATCGACGAAGGTGGGGGCCACGGCCGACGTGTCGGGGGTCGTCCCGGATGCGCCGTTCCTTCCCATGATCGCCGGCGCGCCGGCCGTGACCATGGCCAGGAGCAAGGCCCCGGCCGCGACGGTCTTTCCTGCTGACATGAACGTCGTCCTCAAGACGCCTTCCATGAGCGCGGCGGCGGGCGTCGCGACCGTCGCGCCGGCCGCGAGGTCGATCGCGGCCGTCACCGTGGGGACCGACAAGGCGGGGGGTATCGACGCCCGCGTTGGTCCCGCAAGCAGGCAGGCGAGCCCCCCAGGGGCCACGCCGCGTCGGACGAGTCGGCCCTTCAGGCGGCCGCGGGCCCGACTGAGCCGGCTCTTGACCGTCCCAACCGGACAGCCCAGGCGCCGCCCCGCTTCGGGAAGCGACTCACCTTCCAGGTCGCACAAGATGACCGTTTCGCGGAGTCGCGCGGGCAGGCGCGCCAACTCGTCGTCGATCACGGCTTCGAGGTCCATGTCGCGCTCGCGATGGACCGGCCCGACCACGCTCTCAAGGACCTGCCCCGTGCGTTCCCGACGACGACGACGCCAAGCCTGGGTCCTGGCACGCGACGCCACCCGATAGGCCACACCATACAGCCAGGCCGGAAGACGCTCGGGGTCGCTCAACGATGGGCCCTTGCGAATGAGCACCAGGAAGGTCGCCTGGAAGGCGTCGTCCACGTCGGCCGGGTCGGTGAGCATCCGTCGACAAACACCCAGGACCAGCGGCCCAAGGCGTGCCACAAGCAACGCGAAGGCCCGTTCATCACGCTGGGCGACGAATCGATCAAGCAAACCGGCCTCGTTGAGACCCGTCAGGGCCCCTTGCCCAAACAGGGAACCAACCGCTCCCAAGACCGACCCCGTCGCGGCGATCGCCATCCATCACGCCTCCTCGACCTCGACCCTTCGGACCCCTTACTGCACCCAGGCCGCCAATTGGTTCCATCCTGTCGCGGAATTCTCCCAAAATAGGCGACGACGACGATACCCACTTGACCTACCAAGACTTAATCGGATAATTAGAGCCAATTGTCCTATTTGCCTCGGATGGACGAGGCTGTCACGTTTCTCAGGGGGACGAGCGGTGTTTTGCAATCAATGCGAGCAAACGGCGCACGGACATGCCTGCACGGTCGTTGGGGTTTGCGGCAAGGACCCGGACGTGCAGTCAGTCCAGGAATTGATCCTGTACGGGCTGAAGGGGATGGCCGCCTACGCCAACCACGCAAGGCGTTTGGGCAAGTCCGACGAGTCGGTCAGCGCCTTCATCGAGGAGGCCCTCTTCTCGACCATGACCAACGTCAACTTCGACCTGGCGACACTCGTCGAGATCGCCTTGGAAGTGGGACGAAAGAACGTCCGGGTGATGCAGCTCCTGGAGGAGGGGCACATTGAGGCGTTCGGCGAGCCCTCGCCGGCGCGGGCGACCCACGGCACGAAGGCGGGGCCTGGCATCCTGGTCACAGGTCATGACCTGGTGGACCTGCGCGACCTGCTCGATCAGGTGGAGGGGACCGAAATCAGGGTCTACACCCACGGTGAGATGCTCCCGGCGCACGCCTATCCGAAGTTTCGGGAGCACCCGAACCTCGCGGGGCATTATGGCGGCCCCTGGCAGAAGCAGCACCGCGAGTTCCCCGATTTCGCCGGGCCGATCGTGGCCACGACGAATTGCGTCTTGATTCCGTATGATTCCTATAAGGACCGCCTCTTCACGACGCGCTTCACGGCCGTCCCAGGTGGCACACGTCTTAAGACCAACGACTTCTCCGCGGTCATCGCCCAGGCTCGGGCCTGTCCTCCCTTGCCGGATGACGTGCAGGGGTCCTTTGAGGTGGGATACCACGCCGGCGCGATCCTGGGCCTGGCCGGCACAATCGTGGACGCCGTGAAGGCCAAGCAAATCAGCCGTTTCTTCGTCATCGGCGGTTGCGACGGGTCGGAACCCGGACGCAACTACTTCACTGACTTCGCCGACCTCACCCCTAAGGACTCGTTTATCCTCACGATGGGCTGCGGCAAGTACCGGATCAACGGCACCGACCACGGCACACACCTGGGACTGCCCCGACTGCTCGACATGGGACAGTGCAACGACTCCTATGGTGCCGTGAAGGTGGCCCTGGCCCTGGCCGACGCCTTCCAATGTGGCGTGAATGATCTGCCCCTGACGATAACGCTCAGTTGGTTCGAACAAAAGGCGGTGGCTGTGCTATTGAGCCTCCTCGCGCTGGGGGTCAAGGGGATCAGGATTGGTCCCAACCCGCCGGGCTTCCTCACCGCGAACGTGGCCGGCTACTTGAAGAAGGAGTTCGACCTGGACGTGACGCGAGAGGCCAAGGCCGACATGGCGCTCGCCCTGGCCTAAACCACGAAATCGACCAACCGGAGAACAGATACAACGCCGCCCCCTTCCCTTGGCCGAACGATCGACGGGGTGATACTATGGGTTGATCGACGGTCGTGGCGCGTCTCGTTCGCCCCTGGCCGACGGGTGCGAACGGGGGTCGCGCGTGGCCGATGGACACCTTCACCACCCTCTGCTGATCCCCGACCTCCGCGAGCTCATCCGAGCTGGCGAGACCGATGGCCTGCGCGACTTCCTCGACGAATACCACCCCGCCCGAGTCGCCGAGTTTTTTGAAGACCTTGGACCGAACGACGGCGACTCACTCGTCGGTCTGCTGGAGCCTCGCACCTGCGCCGATGTGATCAGCTATTTGCCTGGCGAGGAACAAGTGCGCCTGGTCGAGACGATGTCGTCTGATCGGGCGGCCCATCTCCTGCACCACATGCCTCACGACGAGCGAGCGGACCTGGTGACGCGGCTCGACGAGGACAAGGTGGACGCGATCCTCCCCAAGCTGGCCCACGCCGAGCGGGAGGACATCCGCCGACTGGCCGGCTACGAGCCTGGCACCGCAGGCGCGGTCATGACCACCGACTACGCGGCGCTGCCGCCTCACGTGACCGTCCGCGAGGCCCTTGACCGACTCCGTCACGAGGCCCCAGACCGCGAGACGATCTACTACAGCTACGTCATTGACGCCGAGCGCAAACTGATTGGCCTCATCTCGCTTAAAGACCTCATCCTGGGGCGACCGCGTGTCCGGATTGAGGACATCATGAAGACCGACCTTATCTTCGCGAGCGTCGATGAGGACCAGGAGGAGGTCGCGCGCAAGATCGAGGACTACGACCTGATCGCCATCCCGATCGTCGATGCTCAGGGGAAGTTGGTCGGCATCGTCACCCACGACGACGCCATGGACATCTTGCGCCGAGAGCAGACCGAGGACATCCTCAAGTTCGGCGGCGTCTCCGCCGACCCCGAGGCCGACGAGGAGCAATACTGGCAAGGGCGGGTCTTGCACTCCGTGAGGCGCCGGCTTCTCTGGCTCTTGCTGCTCTTCTTCGGCGGCAGCATCACGGGGCTGGTGGTCCGTTCGTTCAACTGGGTGGACGACCGTTTTCCCCAGATCGACTTCGACGCGTTCATCCCCCTCCTGATCGGCACGGGCGGGAACGCGGGCAGTCAGACGGTCGGCACCGTGATTCGAGGCCTGGCCCTTGGTGAGATCGTCCCCAAGGACGCGCCCAGGGTCCTGCTTCGAGAGGTCCTCACGGGGGCCCTTCTGGGCGCCTTGCTCGGCTCCTTGGGCTTCTTCTTCACCTGGCTTCTCCTCGGACAGCCGCCAGCCTTCGCCCTGGTCATTTCCCTGGCGATTTTGGGGATCTGCGTTTGGGCCAACGGCGTCGGGGCCATGGTCCCCATCTTCGCGCGCTGGGTCGGAGTGGACCCGGCCGTCATCTCCGCCCCTTTGATTTCCACGCTCGTCGACACCACGGGTTTGTTCATCTTCTACACGATCGCCATCGCCGTCCTGGTCCGGTTGTTCGGGGCCGGATAGGACGAGGTGAGACCAATCCAGGGCCACGCCATGATCTTCGCCGAAATGACCGCGCCCGAGTTGCTTGAGGTCCCGCGCGACAGGGTGGTCGTGGTCGCCCCGATCGCCGCTTGCGAGCAACACAGTCGCCACTTGCCGACGGCCACCGACTCGATCCTCTGCGGCGCCGTGGCCGACCGCCTTGAGGCCGCGCTTCCCGACCGGGTCCTCTTGCTGCCGCTCCTCTGGTTGGGGGCCAGCGAGCATCACCTTCCGTTCGGCGGCACCCTCACCGCTACGTTGCCGACCTATGAGGACGTGCTCGTCGACATCTTGACGCCGATGTTGCGTCGGGGTTTTCGCCGGGTCCTGCTGCTCAACGGTCACGGTGGCAATATCGACCCCTTGCGCGTCGCCCTGCGTCGGTTGGACGCGACTTTCCCCGAGGCCATGCTCACCGGTGCGGCCTACTGGGAACTCGCCGAGCCCGAGCTCGCCGCGCTTTGTCAGGGACCGCGCAAGACGGTCGGGCATGCGTGCGAGATTGAGACATCGATGATGATGTCCCTGCGCCCCGACCTTGTTCGCGTGGGACTCATCGCCGACGACCCCGACGAGACCCCCGCCGCCCTGAAGGGCCTCTTTTGGGCCCGCGACTTCGCCCGGCGGACCGACCACGGCGCAGTGGGATACCCCGAGTTCGCCGACCCCGAGCGGGGCCGACGCATGATCGACGCGATCGTGGCCAACGTCGCCACGTACGTACGCGCGATCTTGAGCGTCTCGTTGTCTTAAGGAATGCGAGTCAAGCCTGGACGCCGGGTCCTCTTGCCGACAAACTAGGAAGGAAGACCACCTGAAGTATTGGGTCTTGAGACGTGCCGACCATGAAGCCCGACCTCTACGCCATTCTGGGCGTCAACCCCAACGACGACACCGCCACGATCGAGGCGGCCCTCGCCCGCCAGCAGCCTGCCTGGGCATCAGGCACGCGTAACCCGAAACGCAAGCACGAATATCAATCCTATCTCGACCTCATTCCGGAAATCCGCAAGACCCTGCTGGGCGACCCCTATGTTCGGGCCGCCTACGACGCCGAACGCGCCGCCGGCCTGCGCGTCGAACGAGACCGCAAACTCGATGAACTGCAACTGCACGTCCGCATGAGGGCCGCCAAGGGGGGCCTCACTCCGGCCGATCGCGCCCGCCTGGACGATAAGGCCAAAGCCCTCGGGCTCAACGGCGACGACCTCGCCAAACTCGTCCACGCATATCCCGAAGTGGCTGATTCGTCGGCGACCTACACGATCGACGAACCCGACGAGGGGCCCCCGCCCAACGTCCTCGACCCCACCACGCGCCGACAAATTCGCGTGGCCCTCGAACACCTCAAAAAGCTAAACCTTTACGATGTCTTGGACCTGCCCTACGACGCCTCCCCGGCCGAAGTGGTTGAACGTGCCGACGAGGAACGGACGCGCTGGATGCAGAAGGCCCAGGTGACCGCCGAGAAGACCGCATGGCTCGAGGCCGTTTCCTACGCGCAGACGCACCTGGGGACCAACGAAGCCCGCAATCGCTACGACTGGACCTTGATCATCGAGGCTGAAGAAGTCTTCGCGGAACTCGTCGGCTTCACGATCGATGGCCTGCACCGCCTCGACGATACCACGCGCGGCGCCCTCCTCGATGAGGCGACCTCGCGCGGACTCGTCCCGGAGCGGGCCGAGAGGCTGATCCGCCGCATTTGCCAAGGGCGCGGCGTCGGGACCTCACACCCTGCCTCACCCGAGACCGACGGCGCCCCAGCCAAACCGGCGCGACTCTTGCGCTGTCGCTCGTGTGGCGGCATCACGCCCTTCACCATCGCAGCACGTGGGACCGAAGGTCAAGCCGCCACCGGCGCTTGCCGCCATTGCGACGCCTCGCTGCGCTGGGATTGCCCCATTTGCTCACAAACGCGCTGGGTCGATCAGCCCAAATGCGCCTGCGGGTTTCTGCAAGAACGCCGGGGCCCCTTGCTCCGCCACTTCGAGGCGGCCCAGAACCTCTTTCGCGCGCGGGACTATCCAGGGGCCCTCGCTCATCTGGACCACGTCCTCGGCTTCGCGCCCAACCACAGGGCGAGCAACAAGGCCAAGGCCAAAGTCAAGGAAATCATGGACCAGGCCCGAAAGGCCAAGCACTTCTTCGAGACGGCCCGCGCGCAGAAGAAACTCGTCGCGGCCAGGGCGGCCCTCGACGCCTGGGGACGATTGGTGGACCCCTCTTCGGCGGAATTTACCGAGGCGCGCGACGACCTATTCCAACAGCTACGCGAGGCCCTATCCCTCGCGGCCGAAGGCCGAGGCTTGACGGCGCGGGACCCGGCGGGCGCCCGCGTGCTCTTTCACAAGGCCCTCAAGATATCCATCGACCTGGCGGAGGCCCGTGAAGGACTCCAATCCTGTCCACTCGATCCGCCCTCAGATCTTCAGGCGGAGATCGACGGCCACCGTGTGCATCTGACCTGGCGGGGACCGAATCCGGATGGACTTGGGCCCGTCTCCTTCCGCGTAGTTCGCCAGCGGGGTCGCGTGCCCGCCCATGCTCGCGACGGCAAGACCGTCGCCGAGGTCGCCGAACCCGAGGCGTTCGACCACGAGCCCCCTTCAGGCGAGCCCGTCGGTTACGCCGTCTTCAGCCGTCGTTCCGAGGTCGAGTCTCTCACCGGCCCAAGCGTCGGTCCTTTACTCGTCCTTGCCGAGGCCGACGTCCTCAAGGTGGACGAACGCGATGGTGAAGTCGAACTCCGTTGGGCGGTCCCCCCAGGCGCCGGCAAGGTCCGGGTCGTCCGCAAGGAACGCGCGGCCCCCCAAGGACCCGACGACGGCACCAGGCTCGACCACGAGGGCTCGCGACTGCTCGACCGCGGTCTGAAAAACGACGAGACTTATCATTACGCCTTGTTCGCCATTTACCCGGTGGCGGGGGGCAAGGCGAGGGCCTCACGCGGGGTGCTCGTCTCTGCCACGCCCCACCCGCGCATTGAGGGGGTCGGCGCCATCGAACTTGGCATGGCGGCCGGAGGGGCCGTGCGCTTGAACTGGACGCGTCCAGCGCGGGGACAGGTCAAGATCATTCGCTCGCCGCGACCCTTGCCACATCCCCTGAACACCGAAATCAGCGCGGCCGAGGCCGCGAACCTCAGCGGCCAGTGGCTGGAGGTCGCCGGCCCCGATCAAGTGATCGACCCCGACCCGCCTCGCGCAGGCCTTTGTCATTACACTCCCATGACCGTTTGGAACGGGTCGATGGTGGTAGGCAAGTCGGTGGCCTACTCGTGCTTGCCCGACCCGACCGACTTGCGGGCCCTACGGATCGGCCCCACCGGGAAGGCCCATCTTCGATGGCGCTGGACCCCGCATGCGCCCACCACGCTCGTCGTGCTCAAGTCGGGCTCGTACGCCCATGGTCCGGACGACCCCGAGGCGCACGTCATCACCGTTGAGGAACGGGAATACGGCCGCGACGGCAGTTTCTCCCTGACGCTCCCCGCCGGGCCGGGCCCCTGGCACGTGTCCATTCACAGTGTCGCCATGGTGGAGGGCGAGCGTGTGGTCTCCTCGGGCCTCGACCCGACCAGCCGGACCATCATCGCAGGCCCGAACCCAGATCGAACCCTTACATATGTTTTGAAAAAACCGCTCTTCCCGGGACGGCCCTGGACCATCACGCTCTTCATGGACCCACCCGATCAACCAGTCCCGGCCACCGCCCTTGTGGCCCAGGCCCGGACGGTGCCCCTCTCCTTGGACGACGGCGAGATCGTCGCGCGCTTTCCCGCGGGGCCGGGGGGCCGGACCTTGCCCATCCCGGCCAACGGGGTCGACTTGGGGAAACACAGGGTCCGCCTCTTCGAGGACCCATTGGCCACACCCGAAGGGACCCCGCCCACGCGCATCCGCCACCCCGAGTCCGAGTCGACGCGGGTCTGAACGGAACGACCTGCGGGTGGGACCGCTTCCCTGGGAATCAAATCACCAGCCGGGCCGAATCGCGATCGAGATAGAGGACCGCCCCGGCGTGCCGCCGCAGGGCCGACGCCGGACAGGATTCTTGGATCGGGCCTTTCAGCGTGTTGAGCACCGCCTCGGCCTTGAGCGGTCCAGGCACCACCACCGACATCACAGGCGGCGCCAGCAAGGCTGGCATCGTGAGTGTGTAAGCATGCGTCGGCACGTCCTCGATTCGGCCGAAGCAGCCGTCATGCACCTGCTGGGCCCGGCAGAGCGCATCGAGTCGCACCACTTTGATCATCACCGGGTCGAGGAAGTCGGCGACTGGGGGGTCGTTGAAGGCCAGGTGCCCGTTCTCGCCAATTCCCGCGCAGACGATGTCGGGGGGTTCAAAACGCAGGAGGTCCTCGTAGTCGAGGCAAGTCCGCAAGGGCCTGTCGGCACTCTCCCCGGGGATAAGACGCAACCGCTCGGCCGGGACCTCCGCCAATCGGAAGAGGTGCTCGTTCAGATAACGACGAAACGAGGCCGGATGATCGGCCCCAAGACCAAGATATTCATCCATGTGAAAGCCGACGAGACGCGACCAATCGACGGTCGGGTCGGCGACAAGCGCCGCCAGGAACTCGTTCTGACTCGGGGCCGCCGCGAAGATGACGCGCGCGACGTTCGCCTTGGCCTGTCGTTCGGCGATGGCCCGCGCGATGTCGGCGGCGGCGGCCCGACCCAGCGACGGCCGCTCGGCGTAGACGCGCACACGGAGGGAGTCCACCACAAACGAGGCGATCGGTACCGGGACAGCGGTTGGGACGTTCATGCGTGTCTCCTCACGGGCGGTCTCAGGCAGGCAATCGGCGGCGCTTTGAGGGGGCGAGTTGTGTCGCTCACGGTCACTCGGGCCGACCCCCGGGAAAGAGGTAATCGTGGAGCTTCTGGAAATCCACGGGCTTAGGAAAGAGCCGATCGACCCCAATGGCTTCCAGGGCCGACGGCTCGTCGTCGACGGGCCAACCCGTGACCAGGAGGCAGAGGGGCGGTTTGGGGAGTGTCCGGGCCGTCTTGGAAACGACGCGGCCGTCCTGATCGGGCAAGGCCAGGTCCGTGATGAGGACGTCCGGCGGGCAACTGGCGAGGGCGTCCAGGGCCGACGTGGCGTCGCGCGCGATCTGGACGTGGAAGCCCCAAAAGGCCAGTAAACGGGCCATCGAGGTGGCCGCGTCCTCGTTGTCATCGACCAACAAGACCAAGCGCCTGCTCAGGGGCTCGTCGGTTGGGCCGATCGGATCCATGCGCGACCTCGCTTTGTCGGTGCCCGGGCAACGACGCTGCCGGGTGGACCGTCATTCGGGGGACTGCGACGGCCAATCCACGTTCGAGAGGTGGGCCAGGGCCAAGAGTAGGGCTTGGGTCCCCTTGCGGCCCAACCCCTGGGCCTCCACGGCCCGATAGAGCTGCTCAGCCAGGGCCAATCCCGGCAAACTGAGTTTCATGCGCCGGGCCTCAGCAAGGGCGATCCCCATGTCCTTGAGGAAGTGCTCGACGAAGAAGCCAGGTTCGAAATTGCCCGCCATCGCTCGAGGTGCCAGGTTCGAGAGGCCCCAGGAACCGGCCGCGCCGCTGCCCACCGATTGCAAGACCGTGGGCAAGTCCAGCCCGGCCTTGTGACCGTACAGAAGGGCCTCGCAGATGCCGATCATGTTGGTCGCGATGAGGACCTGGTTGACCATCTTGGTGTGCTGCCCGGCGCCGGCTGGGCCTTGGTGGACGATCGTCTTTCCCATGAGGTCGAAGAGGGGCCGGACGGTGGCGACGGCCTCGGCCTCGCCGCCGACCATGATGGAGAGCCTGGCCTCGCGCGCGCCGATGTCGCCGCCCGAGACGGGCGCGTCGATCGAATGGACGCTACGCGCCCGGGCCGTCTCGGCGATCTCTCGGGCCAAAGACGGTTCACTGGTCGTCATGTCCACAATGATCATGCCCGGACGCGAGCCGGCCAAGACGCCATCGACGCCAAGGGTGACCTCGCGCACGTCGGCCGGATAGCCGACGATCGTGAACACGACATCGGAGCGTTCGGCCACCTCGCGGGGTGAGGCCACCGCCGAGGCCCCTTTGGCGAGAAGGGCGGCCGTCTTCTCGGGGGACCGATTGTAGATCGTGGCGGCGTAACCCCCCGCGATGAGGTGCCCGCACATGGACGAGCCCATCACGCCCGTGCCGATCCAGCCGACCCGCGTTTTTCCAGGAGCGATCTCCCCAGCCATGCCGCCGAACCTCACCCGTCTCGATGGATCGTCTTCACAATTGCAAGCGACGTATTACAACACACTCTCCGCCCGCTCGAAAGGGGTCGCCAAACCCGAAAACGACGGCATTTTTCACGGGATTAGCAGGTCGGAGAAATCGTATCCGAGTTCTGTCGCCATATCCCCCAAGACCACGAAGAGAACGCGATCGGGGTCGACCTCTCCAGGGCTTCGAACTACACCAGCAAGTCGTACCTCCCCTTGCCGAACCCCGAACACCCTGAGGATCAAGTTCGTGGGGTGGCTTCGCCCCTTAGAAAGAGCGCGGCCTCGACCGTCAGTCCCGGGCCGAAGCCCAGCGCCACACAGGGGCGCGGGGCCTCTTCCGCCATCAGCCGATCGAGGATGAACAAGATCGTCGCCGATGACATATTTCCATAGGTTTCGAGGATTTCGCGCGAGACTGCGGCCGAGTCCTTGGGACGTCCCAGGGCCTCAAGCACGCCGTTGAGCACGCGAGGGCCGCCGGGATGGATTGCCCACGATCCGACGTCAGCGACGCTCAGACCGTGTCGGTCGAGCCAACCATCGAGCCAAGGACGCAGGTTCTCCCGAATGAGGTTGGGGACCTTTGTCGAGAGGACCATGTCGAAGCCGTGGTCACGGATCGTCCAGGCCATCGCGCGCTCGGAGTCGGGAAAGAGGCATGACCCGTGCCCTCCCAGGCACCAGTCACGGGCGCTGGGCGAGGTTTCGTTGGCCAACAGCACGGCTGCCGCGCCGTCGGCGAAGAGCGCATTGCCAACCACCTTCTTCGGGTCCCAGCCGTAAGCGTAATGGAGACTGCAAAGCTCCACCGAGGCGAGCAAGACCACGGCCTTCGGATCGGCCGCCAGCAACCCCCGGGCGACGCGCAAGCCATTGAACGATCCATGGCAGCCCATGAACCCGACCTGGGTCCGCTCGACGGTCATCGGCAGTCCCAGGCGCTTGATCAGGGCGATGTCGACGCCAGGGGCGGCGAACCCCGTGCATGTGACGCCCACAAGGTGCGTGATCGCCCCGGGTGCGGCCCCCGACTCCGACAGTGCCGCGCGGCACGCCTGCTCGGCCAGCGGGGTCGCGTCGCGTTCGTATCGCTTCATCCGCTCGGCCGTCGAGGGCCCGCGATCTCCCCTCCCCTTCAAGATGAAGACCGAATCAAGGTCTCCTTCGCCGTGGACCACACGTCGGTATTCTTCCCGAGGATACACGACGTGACGGGTCTCGACGCCCGCTTGCCGGTAAAGGGTCTCCAGCAACCGGGCCTGGTCATCGTCTTCCGCGCAGAGGGTCGTGGCGGCGTCGATGGATTCGGAACGGGTGAGTCTTAAGGGGGGGACGGCCGTCCCGATGCCGATCACGACGGGCCTCATGATGAGTCAGGTCCTTCCGGCGATCGTTCCCATTGGGGCGGATCGAGGCTGGTGAAGGGAGCGGACCACGGGCCGGGCAAGCCCGGGCGCCCTGTCCAACACGCGGACCATCGTCGCGGTCAGCCAGGGAACGCGCAGCGTCAGTCGCGCGGCCCGGCAGACGACTTGGGTCCGGGTCACCTCGCGGCGATAGACATCGGCCCAGGCTCGCTGGAGAGAACCGATCGCCTCGCCCGAAGCCTCGGCCAGCAATTCCGCCAGCCTCCGGCCGCCGGAGAGCGCCCAGGCGATCCCCTCTCCCGTGAAGGGTTCGACGTAACCCGCCGCGTCGCCCACCCGGAACACGCGCTCGCTCGCGAGCTTCGGCGCGGCGCGGGTGAGGCCGGGGGTCCCTTTCCAGGGCAAATCGACGAGCCCTGGCACCTCGGGGAACCCGGCGCGTCGCACGATCCGGGCCACGAGAGGGCCGATTCCCCCGGCGCGGCGGACCGCCTCGGGTCGGAGCGCCGCGGCGACGTCGAGCCGCCCGTCCTCGACGATCACGAGACCCACGTAGCCTTCGGTCGCGCATGCCATGTGGACCCGGCCCGGCTCATACCCTTCGGGGGCCGATGGGGCCATCGCCCCCGCCCCGATCTTCGAGCCCGGGGATAGGCCAGTCGGCGACCGGTCCCGGAGCGTGTCGGTCAGGCCGGTCGCCGCGACGACGAACCGCCCACAGACGTCCCAGGCCCCCCCTTGCCTTCGGAGACGAACTTCGCGATACGGGGCGGGACCGGCAGGAAGAAGGGCGGCCGAGGTCTCGGGAACGAACGTGACGCCGCGGGCGCGAGCCGCCTCGATGAGCGCGTGATCGAGGGCCTCGCGTGAGAGCGCCACTCCAAGCGGTTGCCGGACTGTCGCCCGACAGCCGCCGCATCCCAGCGCCAGGCTCGTCAACGGGATCGCGCCCAAGCGCCGCGTCAGGTCGCCTTCCCCCGCCCTTTCCAACGCGTCGAGCGCGCGAGGGTTGACGCAGCAGCCGCAGACCTTGGTTCGTGGAAAGGTCGACCTGTCGACGAGCAGGACCTCGGCGCCCCGACGCGACAGTTCCAGGGCGGTGATCGAGCCCGCCGGTCCCGCCCCAACGATCACAACGTCGTAATCCCTGCCCGTGGGCCCCCCGGCTGGTTGACTCACAGGCCCCTCCCCACAAGCAAGAAACGGCAAGGCCAACGCGGCCGGGCCTCGAAGTCACTCCAATCGGCGAGGCTCGCTAGGGCCCGGGCTTCGTCCAAGGTAAACGCCCCTTCCACGGAGATGGGCCCGTCCACATGCGCGACCTTCGAACGTGAGAGCGCCCGGACCCCCACATAGGCCAAGGCCCATCCCAGAACGCCGCGCCGCAGATCGTCGATCAGGACGAGCCCCGCCGCCGCCTTCATCGCCCGAAGAAACGCCACGGCCTCGGACTCACCAAGATGGTGAAGGAAGAGTGAGGACATCACGATGTCGTATCCCCGCGGCAAGGGCCCCGCGACAACGTCATGGATGAAGAAGTCGACATCGGCCCGTTGCCGCCGCGCGCGGTCCCGCGCATGTTCAATGGCCAGCGGGCTGACATCGCAGCCGGCGACCTCCAGGCGAAGGCCGGCCCGTCGCGCCTTTTTCCAGAGCCGCACGGGAAGATCACCGCCTCCGGTCGCGACGTCGAGCAAACGGACCGCCCGCTCATCCCCTTGTTTAAGCAGCCGCCGGCAATGATCGCGTACCAGCGGCCAGATCGCGGGGACACCCGCGCTCCACCAGTTGATCCGCCCGAGCGCGATGAGGGCCCGGTGATGCTCGTCAGCGTCGAGCCCGGCCTGATCCATGATTTCGGGTTGGCGCCGGCGGTGACGGAGGTCTTTGGGGAATCGCATGCCATCCTCGCGAGGGCACCAGGCGTCTTGCCGGAAAGCCGCGCCGACTGCCGATGGGTCACGGCGTGGGGCGCGACGAACCGACCACTCGGCTCGACACCGGGCCTTGGTTTCCATGTTGGTTCCGTTACCGGGGGACGTCTGGTCATGGCCTTCGACGGCTTCGAGGACGGGAGACGCGGCTTGTATTCGTTGTCCGCTGCGTGTTGAAACTGACCACGCATCCCGGGACAGGAGCGCATCAGGGCCTTCAATGTCGCGAGGACCAAACCAAAGGGCAAGGACTTCTTGCGGTAATTCCCAAAAGAGTACGGGACCCACTAGGACCTGGTCGCTCGTGAGGTCGATTCCCATTGGCCTCCCCTCGGGCACCAAGTCCCCCAAGTTGGAGTACCTCCCTGGTACCATGGCGACAACATCACTCGGCACATGGCCACGAACCGAGTCCGAGCTCGGTTCGTGGCATCGGTCGAACTCATGGTCCCATCGGGTCCCTGGCGAGGAGGCCTAGCAGCAAGTCTTATTGACAGTAATATGCGATTATCTGAATTCATATAGTATGAACTAGGTGTCCGATTGGCCCTCGCCGGATCGTCTCGACGCAGGTCCCCGTCCACGTTCACATTTCGAGTCGCGACTGGAAGAGAGTGTTGATTCCACGAAGATTGTGAGACATGCTTGATGGGTTGGTTCGTCGCGGCGGGTGGAGTGGTGACAGAGACGGTTGGACACCTGGAAGCGACTTCATCCGGCCCCGTGCGGGACGTCCCTTCATCGAGAAAGGTACTATCCATGTGGGCCAGGTCTTCACGCGGCCAAGTTCATGTGCCGCGACGACGCGATCGGCGACTTCTTCCCGGGGTGGACCGGCTCGAATCTCGCCGGGTCATGACGAGCAATGCCGTCTTACGCTGGAACGCGGTGGCCTTGGACGCGGTGGCCACGGACGCAATGCCTGGATATGGCGATCAGGCCGGCCCAACGCGAACTTCGCGCGCGCTAGCGATCGTCCAACTCGCGGTCTTCGACGCCGTGAATTCGATTGATAGGCGGTACACGCCCTATTTGATGAGGAGGCAGTTCCCACGCGGGTCATCGATCCGGGCGGCCGTGGGTGAGGCGGCCCACGACACCTTGGTGCGCCTCTATCCCAAACAATCGGCCAAATTCGACGCGGCCCTCAGCAAGGAACTGGCCGCGATCACAAACGAACCGGCCGAGAGGCTGGGCCTCGCGGCGGGCCAATTGGCCGCGTCACGTATCCTGGCCGCCCGCGCCGACGACGGTTCGAACAAGACCATGACCTATCAGGTCGCTTTGAGACCCGGGGCCTTCTACGTCTATCCGGGGGAGACGGCCGCGTTGACCCCACAATGGGGCGACGTGAAGACGTTCGCCATGAAATCGGCCCGTCAGGTCCATCCCAACCCGCCGCCGGCCTTGAACAGCCTGGCTTACGCGACCGCTTATCAGGAAGTGAAGGACTATGGAGGTGACGGCGTCACGACGCCAACCAAGCGGACGGCCGAGCAAACGGTGATCGGCAAGTTCTGGGGCTATGACGGCACCCCTGGACTGGGCACTCCGCCGCGACTCTACAACCAGATCACGCGGGTGCTGGCCACGCAGGAGAAGATGGACCTCACCCAAGACGCTCGCCTGTTCGCCCTGGTGAACATGGCGATGGCCGACTCAGGCGTTTCCTGCTGGGCCTGCAAGTACGACTTCGCCTACTGGCGGCCGATTCGTGGAATACGTCAGGTCGGCCCGGCGGGAGAAGACCTGAACGACGGCAACACGCTGACGACCGCCGACCCCACATGGACACCATTGGGGGCCCCGTGCACCAATTGCGCGCCCGGGCAGACCAACTTCACCCCGCCCTTCCCCGCGTTCGACTCGGGACACGCCACCTTCGGGGCGGCCATGTTCGAGACCTTGAAAAACGTCATTGGTCGCGACAAGGTCACATTCACCATCACGTCGGACGAGTACAACGGCAAGAACCGCGACCTGGACGGCACGATCCGCCCACTTATCCCACGCACCTTCCGCAGCTTCAGTCAAGCCACGGAGGAAAACGGCCAGAGCCGGATCTATCTCGGGATCCACTGGAGCTTCGACAAGGTCGAAGGGATCAAAGGCGGGCGAGCGATCGCCGACTACGTATTCAGCAATTACCTGCGGCCACTAGGCCACTGAGGCGACTTTCACACCGGATTGAGTAAGGACCGCGACGAGGCGTCTTGAGACAGCCTGTTCGTTTGTCCTTGAACGCCAAGGCATAGGCGAATGGGACGGGCCCAAAGACGAAGGCCCCGGACATGAAGTCCGGGGCCTTTCTTTTTCTAGTA
>CALLYK010000588.1 GCA_937858365.1 uncultured Isosphaeraceae bacterium
GAGGGGGATCTCCGCGCGGTTGGCGGCGATCAAGGCCCGCACCACATTGGGCACGTTGCCGCCGGCCAGGTAGTGACCTTCCAGGGCGCGGGTGGTCACGCCGTCTTTCTCCGCGAGTCCAGCCTGCACGGCCATGATTTTCGAGCGAACGATGATCTGCGGGTTCACCTTGCGGAAGGTCATGCCGATCAAGTCGCGGAGTTTCACGTCGGCGCGGCTGGTGACCGCCTGGATCCAGAGTTGGAAGTATTTGGCGAACAAGACCGAAGCGAACAGGAAGAGGATGATGAGGAAGACGGCGACGAAGACGCCGATGGTTCCTAGGTTTCTGAAGTCAGGCATGGAAGGGGCCTCGGATAGGACCGTCGGTTCGTCAAACCAGGGTCGAGATGGAGTGGTCGTCAGGTTCGGTCGGCTCGTCGAACGAGGGCGGCGCCTGGGGTGCGGCAACCTTCACGATGAGGCGCCGGCCGCGGACCTCGACCGCCTGCACGAGCGCGTTGGCCTCGATCATCACGTCTTGGGCTTGGCCGTCGAGTCGGCGTCCCTCGAAGCTCACGACCCCGGCGGGTCGGAGCGGCGTGAGGGAGCGACCATACTGCCCGACCAGGTGTTCCAGGTCGCCGGGGCCTTCGTGGATTTCTTCGGCTTCGGGCGGGGCCAGGGCGAAGTACTTGGCGAAGGGGGAACGTGGCCAGAAGTAGATCGTGAACCCCAAGGCGCAAGGAAGGGCGATCCCCAATCCCAAGAGGAACTTGAGCCCCAGATCGGTGGAATGCCAGAAGGCCAGACCGACGCCATAAGCGATCAAGGCGGCGGCCAGGATGCCGATCAGCCCGCCGGATGGGACGAACGCCTCGAGCATCACCAAAAGGAGCCCGAGCACTACGCAAACCAAAGGCCAAATGACCTCGTTACTCATCGTCGCTCGCAAAGCGGAGAAGATGGCCCCAGCTGACCAGGGCCTTACTGACTACCAGTTTATACACTTGGGGCCGTTCGGGCCAGTCGCTCGTCGCGCCGTCTGTCTCGCGAGACGATAAACAGCAATAATCGTGGATTTGAAATAAGTGTAAGTGCGACTGGGGACGTTCGGTGCGAGCCGTCGTCTCAGACCCGTTTCACGACGATCCGGTTTCCTTGCACGTCCACCACTTCCACGAGTTTGTCCGGTTCGATGTAGTCGCCGTCGGCCGTCACGTCGAGCAGCAACTCGCCGAAGCGCGCTTTCCCGGCGGGACGCAAGACCGTGGCGGAACGACCCGTCTCTCCCATCAGGTATGCATACGAGACGTCGTCGTCGAAGTTGGGTTTGGCATTCGGGTCGGCCGACTCGGGTGTGTCGGGTTGAAGCACCATCCGGTTCAAGAAGGGGATGGCAGGGAGATAGCGACCCACCATGACGACCGCCGTCCCCACGCCGCACAGCGACAGAGCGACCTGGATCAACGTGCGCCCCAGTTGGCGATATTCGTATTCGTTGGTCGGCCAAACGAACGTGTTGCTCGCCATGATGACACTGGCCAGGACGAGGAAGATCCCGCTCGCCCCGAACACGGCGAACCCAGGGAAAACAAACAGCTCCAGCGCGATGCAAATCAAGCCGACCAGGAAAAGCAGAATTTCCAGTTGATCCGCCGTGCCGCTCAGGTAGCTGCTCCAGAAGAAGAGCAGGAAGGCCAGGGCCGAGATGATCGCCGGCAGGCCGATGCCTGGGAGCTTCAACTCCAAGACCAACATGAACAACCCGATGAAGAGGAGAAGGCCCTTCATCCACGGAGTGTTCAGGGTCGTGACGACCGCGTCCACCCAGTTGGCCCCTTCGGCACGGATGTTCTGGCCGCGAAGACCGTATAGGGCCTGAAACTCGCTCACGTCGGGCACGACGGCCCGTGCCAGGCGCAAGGCCAGCGGGTCCTCGGCGGTGATGAGCAGGGCCTTGCCCGCGCGTTTTCTCACCGTCGGGTCCAGGAAGCGTTGGGGATCGGCCTTGGCCGTCTCTTCCAGCACAAGTACGGGAGCGCCGGTGTGGGCGTCTTTGGCCTCGACCAGGATCGTGTCGGGGTCGATCATCGCGTAGGCGACATCTTCGGGGTGCCCCTTCAGTTTCGCCAGGTCGGCCGCGCGACGGGCCGCGGGCCCCACCAATTTCGTCTCCAGCGGCTCCATCCGAGGACCCGTCCATCCTTCGATCGTCTCGTTCCCCAGACCGATCTGGGCCCCTTTCACCAAGACGATTTCATCGCACGCGAGCGCTGGGAGCACGGAGACGCCCAGGGCCTGGTCGTCGATATAGGCGACCGTCTTGATGTCCTTCAAACGGGCGATGAAATCGGCCATGTCATCAGCCGCGCCGTATTGCCCGCCCTTGGTGTCGAACTGAAAGAGGAGCAGGTTCACCCCCTCGTCGCGAGCTCGGGCGATCCGGCGCCGGAGGAACGAGACTTTCACGGTGTCGAGCGTGCCGTCGATACGGACCCAAATTGGGTTCAGTTTCTTGCCGAGGGTGGGGTCGTCGGAAAGGCCGCGGACGCCGTAGGCGCGGGCGACCTCGGCGCGGTCCTTGGCGAGTAGATGGGCCAATTCGCCCCGAGCGCGCGAGGCGGAAAGGGACCCGCGACGACCGGCCTCCCACGCCGGCTCCGACGCGATGACACCCCGTTGTTGGAACTGGGGCATGCGCTCCGGGAGCACGTAATGCCAGCGGCCGTCGTTGGTTTGGACGCGACGAAGGTCGGCGTCTGGATCGAGCATCCCCAACATCAAGTCCACAAGGTCCTCGCGACCCGTGCGATTGGCCAGCACCCGAATGAACTCGCGTTGGCTGCGATCGGCCTTCCGGCCGTCGGCCGCAATGGGCCCCAACGACGCCTCCGGACCCAACACGATCTCGCCACAGGCCAGCGCGATCAAGACGCCGTAGCCGCTGAGGGGCTCGGGAACATAGGCCACGCGTTCCTTGGCGCCGGCGAGTTGGGCCGAGATGAGGGTGGCCAGCTCGTTGGCCGAGCCGTATGAGGTCGAACCAGGCCGAAGTTCAAAGAAGAGGTACGGTTGACGCCCCTGCGCCGCCTCCCCTTTGATGAACGCCTGCGTGGCCGATTGGAGTTCTTCGACTGCGTTGGACGACACAGGCTGTTCGATGGTGAAGAAGCGGCCGGTCTTCCCTTCCGGTTCTTGGGCCCGCAGCGACGGCTCCCCAAACCACAAGAGGACGCCGCCCATCACGACCAGCGTCGCGAGGTCCGTCCGTGCTCGAAGCGGGCGCGTCATGAAGACGGACTCCCACCGGGGCGGGCGGGACGATGGGACGCCCGGAGAAGGCGTCTCCCGACACCTCGACCAAGGCCCAGGCGGAGTGATTATAGGCGTTGGACCAGTCGAGTTCAAACCGGACAGGGCCCTGGGTGTCGCGTCGATGGTTAGCCACGGGGCTGAACTCGGTCGGTGCAACGACCGTGGGTCTGTTAAGATGGTCGTGAATCGACCGATGAATTTGTACGTTCGGTGAGAGACACCCTCCCCATAACGGCCCCACAATGCTCCCTCTTGAGACGACGGATCGCCGATTCCTGCTGCGTGCCGCGCGATTCACGATCGAGTCCTATTTGTCGAGCGGCCAGAGGGAACGGTGTCGGACGACCTCGTCCGCCCTGCTCGTGGACCGAGCGGCCTTCGTCACGCTGCGCTGTCGTGATACGGGGGCCCTGCGCGGCTGCCGGGGTGAGACAGAGCCTCGTCGGCCGCTGGTGGAATCGGTGACGCGTCACGCGATCGCCGCCGCTGTGGACGACCCACGCTTTCCGAAGGTCAATCGTGAGGAACTCGACAATCTATCGCTCCACATCAGCGCCTTGACCATGCCTAAGGTCATCGCCGTCGAAGAGATCGTCCTGGGCCGGCACGGTCTCCTCATGTCGCGGGAGGGCCGCTCGGGTCTGCTCCTGCCTCAAGTCCCCGCGCTTTATGAGCTGAACACCGTGTCGAAGTTCCTGGAGGCGCTTTGTCGCAAGGCTTCGCTGCCTCTGACCGCATTGAACGACCCGCGAACGCTCCTCATGGGCTTCGAGGCGGAGGAGTGGGGCGAGGAAGACGACTCGTCGAACGTGTCCTAGATTGGAGGTGGCGAACGCGTGGCGGCCATACCGAGCACCGGCCGCCAAGGCTCGTGAAGGGGACCACCATGCGCATCCTCATCGTGGACGATAGCAAGTGCGTGCTGATGACCTTGCGGTGCAAGCTGGAAGACCTTGGCCATGAGGTCCTCACGGCCGCCGACGGCATGCAGGCATGGGACCTCCTCCAGGCCGACCCCGTGCGCCTGATCATCACGGATTGGATGATGCCCAACCTCAGCGGCCTGGACCTCTGCCGTCAAGTCCGCGCGAAGGGACTCGATCCGTACACATACGTGGTCCTCTTAACGTCGAAGCAACTCCGCAAAGACGAACTCGAAGGGCTCGACGCGGGGGCCGACGACTTCCTGGTCAAACCGGTGGACATCATTGAATTGAAGATCGCGCTGGCGCGCGCCAAGCGCATTCTCGACGCTCTCGGCACGCTGGAGGAGCGTGTCGAGGAGTTGCGATCCCGAGACGCTGGGCCCGTGATGACGACAATGCCAGCCTACAGGGCCTCGTCTGCTCCGCACTTCGCGGGGCGCCTGGGATGAGCCTCGCTGCCTGACCGTGATGGTCGGCTTACGCGCGCCGATTCGAGATCAAGGTGCCGACGACCTCGCGAACGGGGCGGCCCTTCAGGGCGACTGGGAGTTCATCGATCAAACGTCCCGAAGCGCCAGGGTCGAAGAACGTGGCCGTGCCGACCTGGACGGCCGAGGCGCCCGCGACGAGGAACTCCATCAGGTCGTCGATGGAAGTGATGCCGCCGATGCCGATGATCGGCAGGTCGGGCAAGGCGCGATGAACGGCCCATACCATCGCCAGGGCCAGCGGCTTGATCGCCGGTCCGCTCAGGCCACCGACGTCGTTCGCCAGGATCGGCCGGCGCTTGCGCCAATCGATCGCCATACCGCGAAACGTGTTGATCAGGCTGACGGCGTCGGCCCCGGCCTCGGCGGCGGCCCGCGCGATCGCCACGATGTCGGTCACGTTGGGAGTCAGCTTGGCGATGATCGGGTGCGGGCACACCTCGCGACAACGTCTCACCACACGTAAGACCGCGTTTGGGTCAACTCCCAGGTCAAGTCCATGACTGACATTCGGGCAAGAAATGTTGAGTTCGATCGCCGCCAAACTCGACTCCTCGGCCAGCACGTCGCACATGGCGACGAACTGGTCTTCGTCCTCGCCGGCGATGTTGGCGATGACGGCCGTGTCGAGGGTTCGGAGGTAAGGCAGGTGCTCGGCCCGGAAGTGGTCGATGCCGTCGTTGTCCAATCCAATCGCGTTGAGCATGCCCGAAGCGGTCTCGACGGTGCGCGGCGTCGGATTGCCGGCGCGGGGTCGAAAAGTGACCGTCTTAGGCACGACGCCTCCGAGGCGATCGACGGCCACGAACGGCGTCATTTCGCGAACATAACCGAAGGTCCCCGAAGCGACGAGGACCGGGTTCCGCAGGGCGAGACGGCCGAGCCGTACACTCAGGTCGGCCGGTTCGACAGGGTCTGACTCGCTCATGAAGGGCGTCCGGTTAGGCGTCGCGGGGACCATCCGTGAAATGTCGGTCTCCGATAGCTTAACCGGCGACAGCATTCCAGCCACGGCCCAGGAGAAAAGGCCGCTTCGCGCGGCGCCTCTACGTGATCGAATCCGCCCCCGTGTAGTTCACCAGGGTCTTGATGTAATTCGCACGTTCGAATGCCGATGGGTCGCGCGCGTTCTCCTGGCTGATGCTTCCTTTCATCTGCGTGACCGATTCGTACTCGCGCTCTTCTAGCCAGGCGTTCACCCCTTCCACCAGGTTGCGGATGTGGCCCGGCCCGTGCGCGTAAAGGCTCGAGGCCACCATCGCCACGTCGGCCCCCGCGAGGAGCAGCTTCAAAACGTCGCTCGCCGTGTGGACCCCCGTCGTCGCCGCCAGGGAGCACTTCAACTGCGGACGCAGGATCGCCATCCAACGCAAGGGCAAGCGGAGTTCGTCGCTCGTGCTTAGGACCAGGTGCGGGCCCACGTTGAGCGTCTCCAGGTCGATGTCCGGCTGCAGGAACCTGTTGAATAGCACGAGGCCGTTCGCGCCCGATTCCACCAGGCGCTTGGCCATGTTGGGTAACGAACTGAAGAAGGGCCCAACCTTCACCGCCAGAGGCAAGGTCACGGAACGTCGCACTTCGGTGACGAGGTTCAAGTACCGCGCCTCCACCTGTGCCGATGTTTCCTCGGCGTCGGTCGCCACGAAGTAGACGTTCAACTCCAGGGCGTCGGCCCCGGCGTCTTGGATCATCTTCGCGTAGCGGACCCAGCCGCCGGGCGAGACACCGTTCAAGCTGCCGATGATCGGCACCGAGACGGCCGACTTGCACGCCGCGACGTGGTCCAGATAGAGCTCGCTTGTCGAGCTGCGGTCGTCGAGTTCGGGGAAATAGTCGATCGCCTCGGCGAAGCTCTCGGTGCCTCGCTCGTAGAACCGTTGGATGGCCATTTCCTCGTGTTCGATCTGCTCCTCGAAGAGCGAGGGCAAAACGATCGCCGAGGCCCCGGCGTCTTCCATCCGGCGCACGACGTCGAGGCGTCCCGCGATCGAGCAGGCCGCCACGACGACCGGGTTCTTCAAGGTCAGGCCGAGGTAGCGGGTCGTCAGGTCCACGCTCATCGCTTCGCCTCCACTTCCTGGTCGGGGATCGTCCGCTCGACGCCCGCGAGTTGCTCGTAGTAGTGCCAACGCTCTTCGATGTCGCGCTGCGCGAGGGCCATGAGTCTCTCGGCCCGTTGCGGGTTGGACCGCGCGAGCATCGCGTATCGGGCCTCTTTCATCGCGAACTCTTTGAAGGAACCGGTGGGTTTGCGGCTATCGAGGTGGAACGGGTGTTTGCCCTCGCCGCCCAGGCGCGGGTCGTAGCGATAAAGGGGCCAGTAGCCGGACTGCATCGCCTCCTTCTGGTGCGACATGCCGGTGGTCATGTCGATGCCGTGGGCGATGCAGTGGCTGTAGGCGATGATGAGCGAGGTCCCTCGGTACGACTCGGCCTCCTGGAAGGCCTTGAGCGTTTGAAGGGGGTTGGCCCCCATCGCCACCTGGGCGACATAGACGTTGCCGTAATCGACGGCCATCATCCCCAGGTCTTTCTTGCCGATCGCCTTGCCGTCGGCCGCGAACTTGGCCGTGGCCCCACGCGGGGTCGCCTTCGACGCCTGACCACCCGTGTTCGAATAGACTTCCGTGTCAAGCACGAGGATGTTCACATCGCGTCCCGAAGCCAAGACATGGTCGACGCCGCCGTAGCCGATGTCGTAGGCCCAGCCGTCTCCCCCCAAGATCCAGACGCTCTTGCGGGTGAGGTGGTCGGCCACCGTGAGCAGCTCCCGCGCCTCGGGAGAGTCCACGCCTGCGAGCTTCGCTTTGAGCTCGGCCACGAGCCGGCGTTGGGTGAAGACCTGGGGCTCGTCGTCTTGGGGATTATCGAGGATCGCCTTGACGAGCTCGTCGCCCACCCCTCCCGCGACTTTCTTCAGAAGCGCGCGGGCGTAATCGTCGAGCTTGTCGATGGCCAGGCGCATCCCCAGGCCGAACTCGGCGTTGTCTTCGAAGAGGCTGTTCGACCAGGTGATGCCCCGCCCGTCCTTGTTCGTGGAATATGGTGTGGTGGGGAGGTTGCCGCCGTAGATCGACGTGCAGCCGGTGGCGTTGGCGATCATCGTCCGGTCGCCGAAGAGCTGGCTCATCAGCTTGATGTACGGGGTCTCGCCACAGCCCGAGCACGCGCCCGAGAACTCGAACAAGGGCTCCAGAAGCTGCACGCCCTTCACGGTCTCGACTTTGGCCTTGGCGCGGTCGATCTCGGGCAGTTGCAGGAAGAACTCAAAGGCCGGGCGTTCGATCGCCAAGACCGCGTCGGTCTTCGGTTCCATGTTGATCGACTTGTGTTTTACCGCTTCTTTTTTGAACGCAGGACACACGTCCACGCAAACGCCGCATCCGGTGCAATCATCGGGGGCGAGCTGGACGGTCAGGCGGTGGTTGGGCATTTCCTTGCCCGTCCACGCCTTGGACTTGAAGCCCGCGGGGGCCCCCTGAAGGGCCGTCTCGGGATAGACCTTGGTCCGGATCGCCGCGTGGGGGCAGACCATCGCGCAGAGGCCGCATTGGATGCAGATCGACTCGTCCCAGATCGGCACGTCCAGCGCGATCGAGCGTTTCTCGTACTTCGCGGTGGCCGTGGGGAAGGTCCCGTCCACGGGCATCGCGCTCACGGGCAAGAGGTCCCCCTTACCCGCCAGGATCAGGCCCGTCACCCGCTCCACGAAATCGGGCGATCCCGGCGGCACCGCGGGCAGCCGCTTCAGGTTGCCGCGCACGGCGTCGGGCACCTTCACTTCGGTGAGGGTCGTCAGGGCCAGGTCCACCGCTTCGTAATTCTTGCGCAGAACGGTCTCACCGCGCTTGCCGTAGGTCTTCTCGATCGAGTGCTTGATCTCGGCGATCGCCTGTTCCTTGTCGAGTGCGTGGGCCAGCGCGAAGAAGCAGGTTTGCAGGATCGTGTTCATGCGCGAGCCCAGCCCGACCTTGCGGGCGATCTCATACGCGTCCACAACGTAGAACTTGAGCTTCTTGTCGATGATCTGCTTCTGGACCTCGACCGGCAGGTGGTCCCAAACCGTGTCAGCGTGGTGAGGGCTGTTGAGTAAGAACGTCGCGCCCTGCTCGGCGAGTTCCAAAACGTCGAGCCGCTCAAGGAAGCTGAATTGGTGGCACGCGACGAAGTTCGCCTTGCTGATAAGGTACGTCGAGTTGATCGGCCGCTTGCTGAACCTGACGTGTGAGACGGTGGTCGCGCCCGACTTCTTCGAGTCGTAAACGAAGTACCCCTGACCGAACATCGCCGTGTTTTCGCCGATGATCTTCACGGAGTTCTTGTTGGCCCCCACCGTGCCGTCGGCGCCGAGTCCGTAGAAGACGGCCCGCAAAGTGTCCTCGGGCTCGGTGTGAAACTCGGGGTCGTAATCGAGGCTGAGGCGAGTGACGTCATCGTTGATCCCGACCGTGAAGCGGCGCTTGGGGCGGGCCGATTCGAGTTCGTCGAAAACGGCCTTGGCCATCCCAGGCGTGAATTCCTTGGAGGAAAGGCCATATCGACCGCCGATGACATCGGGCACGGTGCCGGTCCGCAGGCCGCTCGCCATCGCCTCGAAGAGAGCGGTGACGACCTCCGAGTAGAGCGGTTCGCCCACCGCGCCCGGCTCCTTGGTGCGGTCGAGCACGGCGACCTTGCGGGCGGTCGCCGGAAGGGCCTTCAGGAAGGCGTTCACGTCGAAGGGTCGGAAGAGACGGACCTTGACGAGACCGACCTTCGCGCCGCGCTCGTTGAGGTAGTGGACCGTCTCCTCGACGGCCCCGGCCCCCGAGCCCATGAGTACGATCACGCGGTCGGCGTCGGGCGCGCCGACGTAATCGAACAGGTGATATTGTCGGCCGAACAAGGAGGCGAACTGATCCATCGTCTCCTGGGTGATCGCGGCGACGTTGTCGTAGAACGGGTTGCAAGCCTCGCGCGCCTGGAAGAAGACGTCCGGGTTCTGGGCCGTGCCCCGCAAGACGGGTCGATCGGGAGTCATCGAGCGGTCGCGGTGGGCCCGCACGAGGTCCATGTCGATCATTCGGCGGACTTCGTCGGTGCTGAGCGGTTGGATTCGGTTGACTTCGTGCGACGTCCGGAAGCCGTCGAAGGCGTGGAGATAAGGTACCCGGGCCTTGAGCGTGGCCGAGTGGGCGATCATCGCCAGGTCGTGGGCCTCTTGCACCGAGTTCGAGAAGAGCATGGCCCAGCCAGTCGAGCGAGCGGCCATCACGTCGCTATGGTCGCCGAAGATGGACAAACAGTGTGTGGCCAGCGTACGCGCCGCGATGTGGAAGACCGTGGGGGTCAGTTCGCCCGCGATCTTGAACATGTTCGGGATCATCAACAGCAGGCCCTGCGAGGCCGTGTAAGTCGACGTCATCGCCCCGGCCTGAATGGCGCCGTGGACAGTGCCCGCGGCCCCCGCCTCGCTCTGCATCTCGATCACTTCGGGCACGGTGCCGAAGATGTTCTCCTGCCCGACGGCCGACCAGGCATCGGCGAGCTCGCCCATGGGCGAGGCGGGCGTGATGGGGTAAATCGCGATCACCTCGCTGCAGAGGTGGGCGATCATCGCCGCGGCCTCGTTGCCGTCGACGGTTATCGACTTGCGTTCCACGTCCAACCTCCTCGGCACCTCAGACTCAAGCAAGGCGGTGATCGATCGGAGGACCGCGCTTGAGACCAAGCGTCGGCGCAAGGGGCCCCCAAGGCACCTCGAACGAAACGCCAGGGGGACCGCCGCGCGGTCCTCATGCGGGCCACTCCGATCGACCGGCCGAACCGGGACCTGTGCGGAAGACAAAGGCCCCGAAGGCGGCAAACGTTACCGCTCCGAAAACGATGGCCCCGTCACGGGGCCCACGGGACCGGCCCGATCAGTGATGACAGGGCCCGTCCATCAGCACGGCCCGTCGCGAGCCGCTTCGTCCTTGGAACCTAACCGAGCGGTCGGGCCGTGTCAACCGACCGAGAAACGCGCGCCGCACCGCTCGTGTCGTCCGCCCCACTCAACCTCCAAACGACCAACCCTTGCTCGTAATCAGGACCGAGAATCGGCCGCCCGGCTTACCGTCGCGATCGCCGTCGAGAGGGCGGCGCCGGTCGTCGGTCAGACCCTGAACGACGAGCCGCGCGGTGCCCGTCAGCGTGAGCGGGCGACGCGGCGTCAAAGTGATCAGGCCCGTTCGGGCGTCGTATCTGGGGGCAGATAACGCGATCGGCTGGTCGTCGCGTGTCCCGAAGCGACGATCCGGCCCCGCGAACGCGAACTGGAAGTTCGTGAGGCGGGCCAAACCGGCGACGTCGATCGGCCCGTTCAACCTCAGTTCGACGCGGACCACCGTCGTCCCACGACGAACAGTGTTGAGGGACGTGATCGCGGTCCCGGGCACTTCGCCAACCACGATGTTCGTCGCGCCTGATTCCGAGGGGAGATGGGGCGAACTGGGGGTAAACCGGGCGTTCAGCGCGTGGTTGCCGACTGTCAACGCCGTCGAATTCAGGGTCGCCGTCCCCTCCGAGACGTTCGCCGTCCCTAGGAACGTGGCCCCGGCGAAGAAGTCGACGGTCCCGCTCGGGTCGCCGGCCGTCGCCGCGACCCGGGCGGTCAGGCTGATCAAGCGTCCGGCCACATACGGCCCGGCGGGGACCGTCAGACGAAGCGTGGAGAGGCCCACAACCGAGAGCTCCGAAGGCGCGGACGCCGAGCCGAGATAGGAGGCGTCACCCTCGTACCGCGCCGTGATCGCATTCGGTCCGAGCCGGAGTAGACTGGTCGCTAGCCTTGCCTGGCCATTGACGAGCGTGGCGGTACCCACGGAGACACCCCCCTGAAGGAACGTCACGCCGCCGGTCGGCGTCACCGCAGGGCCCGCGATGGTCACATTCAAGGTAACTTGCGGCGGGCCTTGGTCCCAGACCACGGGGGAGGTCGGGAGCGAGAGTGTCGCGATCGTCGCGGCCCGGGCCACGTCCACACTCACCTTGGGTGAAACGCTCCGCTGGAAGCGCTCATGTTCTCCGTAAACCGCGCTGTAGGACCGGGTGCCGACCGCGGGGAGAGCATCGGTCCATACGGCCTTGCCATTGATCAAGTCCACGGTACCGAGTTGGAGGACGCCGTCATAGAAAGTGACACTCCCTCCAGTGACCTGCGCGGGCGCGCCGACGGTGGCCGTTAGGGAAACGGGCGTGCCGAATGCGACCGACGTCGTGGAGGTCACAAGGCCGGTCGTGGTCTCGAGCGGCTCGACGATCGCGAAACTCACGATGCTTGAAGTGCTCGGAGCGTGAGACGTGTCTCCCGCGTATCGTGCTTGGATGTTGTACGTCCCGTAGGCAAGGTCGTCGCGGACCAGGCGGGCGCTGCCGAACTGGATCGTGGCCGAGCCAAGCCGATTCGCGCCGTTGAAGAACTCGACCAACCCCGAAGGTTGGCTCGCCGCCGCGGTCACGCTCAGCGTCAGTTCGATCGATCGACCCAGGCCGACGACGATCGAACCAACGTTCGTCGCCAGACTCACGCTGGGAGTGATCGGGGCGGCCACGACAAGGGTCCGCGCGGGCGACGTGACCGGGGCGAAAACACCAGCGCCGTCGAAAATGGCCTGAAGGGCGTACGATGCCGGGGCCAGTCGTTGAGGGGCGAGGTCCAGCGTCGCCACGCCGTTGGTCAGGTCGATCTCGCCGAGGGGATCGGCCCCGGATACGAACCGCACGCGCCCGGTGACGGTCCCGGGAGCAGCGGTAAGAGTCGCCGTTAATCGGATCGCCGCGTTGTAGCCAACCTGGGTCGGTGCCGCGAGCGTGATCGTGGTCGTAGCCTGTCGGACATCGAGATTGGCGATGGTCGAGACGCCGCCGATCGCGTTGGCGTTGCCAAGGTACTCGGCCGTTAGGGCGCGTGTACCGACCGGCAGATCGGACACGACGAACACCGCCCGGTCGCTTTGGAGGTCTCGACGCGCCAGCTCGTTGGCCCCGTCGCGGAAAACGACGGTCCCGGTCGCCCCGGATGGACTGACCGTCGCGGTGATCGTTACGGGCTGACCGAACTCGACGGTGGTCCGCGAGAGCGCGAGGGTCGTGGTGGCGGTCGCCTGGGTGATCGTCAGAGCGCCGGCCTGCGACATGGCGGGCGCGTACACGGAACTACCCGAGTATCGCGCCGTGATCGAGCGCACGCCGACATCGATTCGGGCGACCGTGAGTGAGGCGGTCCCGCCGCTGAGCGTGGCCCGTCCCAGCAAGGTGGACCCGTCGAGGAAATCGACCGTTCCCGGGGCCTGGGCTGGGTTGACGGTGGCGGTCAGTCGGATCGGTGTCCCGTATGGTGACATGAAGCCTGGGGACGGCTCCCGAGAGGACTTCGTCTCCGGGTTGCGCGGTGAAGGCGACGCGCGGGAGGCGATCGATTTCGATATCGTCGAACCA
>CALLYK010000589.1 GCA_937858365.1 uncultured Isosphaeraceae bacterium
ATGCAAGCGGTCGGCATGGCCTCGCGTTCGCCCGAGCGCTACGCGGCCGTGGCGGCGCTCGGCGGCGGCGGCATGGTCCAGGCGACACCCGCTTTGAGCGCGGTGCCCTTCTATGTCGGTGTCGGCACCGACGACTTCGCCCTGGCCGGCGCGCGCGGCCTGCACGAGGCCCTGAAGCGTGCCGACGTGCGCTCGGTGTCCTATCATGAGTTCGAAGCGGTCGAACACTTGGCGATTGTCCAGGCGGCCTTGCCCGAGGTCTTCGCCTTCTTCGACAAGGTCCTGGGTCGTCCTAGCCGCTGACAGAGGGACCAACGAAACCATGCGTCGATTCGCGTGGCCCTCCAGGCCCGTCGGTCCAACCAAGCTGGGCTTGCTGGGACTTTTCGTTCTTGGCATCGCCTGGCTGGCGCGATCCTTTCTGATGGCCGGCACGCAACCGGACGCCTGGGAGGACGAACCGTTCCAGGCCCCGGCGATCGACGCGAAGCGCCTTCAGGCCATTCAGGAGGCGGGGCGTTTGGTCCGGCCGCTCCATCGCCGGAAGACGCCCCCACGACCCGGTGATTGGCTCGACAAGTACAAAGAGGCCGGTCAGTCGTTCGCCGCCTATCGCGAGGAGCGCCCCAATCACCCGACCGCCTCGCGGACGACCATCTACGTCCTGCCGATGGGCGACTTCCAGGCGAAGCAAATGCCCATCCTCGACGCGACGACCGAAGCTCTGGCGATCTTCTACGGAGTGCCGGTGAAGCGCCTCAAACAAGTCGGTTGGGATGATCTGCCCCCCTCGGCCCGTCGATCGCGTGAGGGCCGTCCCGACCAGCTCCGCACGCCCTTCCTGCTCGATCGACTCAGGAAACACCGCCCCGCCGACGCGGTCGCCGTGCTGGGGCTTTCTTCGGTCGACCTCACACCAGGCGACGACTGGAACTACGTTTTCGGTCAAGCCTCGTTGAGCGATCGCGTGGGCGTTTGGTCGATGGCCCGCTTCGGCGACCCGGAGAAGGAGCACGGTTTGGTCCTGCGTCGGACCCTACAAACGGCCCTCCACGAGACGGGCCACATGCTGGGCATCCGACACTGCACGGCTTTTGAGTGCTGCATGAACGGCTCGAACCACCTGGAAGAGGCCGATGGCCGCCCCTTGGCCTTCTGCCCCGAGTGCGAGATGAAGGTCTGGTGGGCGTGCGGCGTCGCGCCGAAAGCGCGATACCGCGAGCTCGCCGAGTTCGCTGAGAAGCACGGTTTGAAGGACGCGAAGGACTGGCGCGCGGCCGAACGCGCCTTGGGCAAGGCCCTTTGAGTCCATGCAGGCGCCGCGACGTCGTCTTGAAGGGACGGTCGCGATCGGCTGAAATGTGACGCACGCCCGGAGTCCGCTCGGATGCCTCACCGCCTGGTATCATTCGCGATCCTCCTCTTCTGGCTCGTCGCCGCCGTGGCCCTTTTTCAAAGGGACATTCTGCCGGACCTCGTCCTTGGTCCGCCCCCCGACCTGCGGACTGTCACCCAGGCGCGCGAACCCGACAAGATCACGCGCTGGTCGATCCTGATCGCCGACCCCGCCGGCCGCCAGCCGTATCGGCCGATCGGCCAGGTCCAGTCCAAGTCGATGAAGCGTGTGGACGGCTCCGCCCAATGGCGCAGCGATGCCTGGTTCGACGGCCTGGAACTTCTTGGCCGCAATCGGCCGGCCGGGACCGACTTGACCGAAGGGACCGGCACCGTGCCCGAGGCGGAAATGGTCTTGGTGCAAAGCGTCGTGGACGTGGACGCCGGTGGCAACCTCTTTCACATGCGCACGTCCATGCGGGGCCTGGGTGAAACGGAGGAGGTCCTCTCCATCGAAGGGCACCTCGAGGGGAACGAGATCGAGTTCCAGGTGAACAGCCCCTTGCCCATGCTTCGCGGCACCAGACGGGTCCCCTACACAGCGCGAGGCATCGTGGAGGACCCGCTTTCACCATTGGACCGTATTCCCAACCTGCGTCTCGGCCAACGTTGGGAGAGCCGGATGGCCAGTCCGCTCACGGGCGCCGTCAATGAGGTCAAGAGCGAAGTCACGGGGCATGAGGTGATCTCCTGGAACAACGACGTCGTGAAGACGCTCGTGGTGGTCAACCGCGTGCCGCCCATCTCGTACAAGACCTGGGTCCGTCCTGACGACGGCCTTGTCCTCCGCCAGGAAGTCCCCTATCCATTGGCCCGCTTGATGCTCGAGCGCACGCCCCAAACCACGCCCGTTGTGCTGCCTCAGGAACGTCCCCGATGATTCGACTCCAGGGCGTGACCAAGTTCTACGGGGCCAAGAAGGCCGTCGACGGTCTCGACTTGATCGTCAAGCCGGGTGAACTCTTCGCCTTCCTCGGCCCCAACGGCGCGGGCAAGACGACCACGCTGAAAATGGTCTGCGGACTCTTGCGGCCCACGAGCGGCCGCGTGCTCGTGAGTGATTTCCCGGCCGATAGTCCGGCCGCTCGTCAACTCCTGGCTTACGTTCCCGACCAACCCTACCTTTACGAGAAACTGACAGGTCGCGAGTTCCTCCGCTTCGTGAGTGAGATGTACGGTCTGGAGCGTCCTGTGGCGGAACGGCGGATGCGGGAACTCATCGAGACGTTCGAGATGGGGGACTACATCGACGACCTCTGCGAGAACTATTCCCACGGAATGAAGCAGCGGGTCGTATTCGCTTCGGCCCTGGTCCACGCCCCCAAGGCCCTGGTGGTGGACGAGCCCCTGGTGGGCCTCGACCCGCGGAGCGGCCGGATCGTCAAAGACCTCTTCGTCGCGCAGGCCCGCTCAGGTGTCGCCGTGCTCATGTCCACGCACTTGCTTTCGATCGCCGAGGAACTGGCCGACACGATCGGCATCATCGACCAGGGCCGGATGCTCGCCCAGGGGACCCTCGCCGACTTGCGCCGGCAGGTCCCGCAACACGGGCACCTGGAGGACCTCTTCCTGGCCCTCACGGGAGGCAACCGCCCGCGGACGCCCTTGCCCACGGCCGTGGAGGCACCCGAAGGATGAGCGTCGTCTCGCTGGGCACGCCGGCCCTCGCCGCTGGACGCGCCTCCAGGGCCCTCCGACACCTTCAGTTCCGCTTGCTCCGCAACACGCTGGTGGGCCTGTTCCGGGCCGCTCGGCTGCGTGTCGTGGTCATCATCGCCTGTAGCGCGATCTTCTGGGCGGGGCTCTACTTCTTCTTTTCACAGGGCTTCGAGTTCCTGGGCACGGTCCTGCCCCTTTCCAACGAGGTCGTCGAGTACGTCTTCAGCCTCTTCTTTCTTTCGCTCACGGTGATGCTCGTCTTCTCGACGGGGATCATCCTTTACGGCGGGCTCTTCCAATCGCGTGAGGCCGCGTTTCTCCTCACGCTCCCCGCCAACCCCGACTCGGTCTTCGCCCACAAGTACGCCGAGGCGATCGCGTTCTCATCGTGGGGCTTCTTCCTGCTGGGGAGCCCGATGATGATGGCCTACGGAGTGACCGCGAGGGCCCATTGGACCTTCTACGCCCTCTTTTTGCCGTACCTGGCCTCCTTCGTGGCGATCCCCGGTGGTCTGGGCGCGATCGGCGCCGTGCTCGTCGCCAACCTGATGCCGCGCCGTCAAAAGACCGTTTTGGCCTTGTTTCTGATGCTGATCGTGGCCGCGGCTTGTTTCGTTTTCTGGCGCGTTTGGCGGACGCCCGGCGAGGCGATGACTCGCGAGTGGCTCGACGCCTTGCTCACCCGTTTGGAATTCAGCCAAAACAAGCTCCTGCCCAGCCGTTGGCTCTCGAAAGGGCTGCTCGACTCGGGGCGTGGTCAAACGTGGAGTGGTCTCTTTTATCTCATGGTGACGACGGCGCACGCGGGACTCGCTTATCTCGTGGCGGCCGTGGTCGCGCGCGATCTTTACCGCCGAGGCTACAGTCGCGTGCAAGGGGGCCGCTCCTCGCGCAAGCGCGCAGGTTGGTACGCCCTCGACGGCGCCTTCCACTTCGTCTTCGGGCCGGTCATTCCCAAGCCCGTCCGACTCTTGATCCTCAAGGACCTGCGCACCTTCCGCCGCGATCCCGTGCAGTGGTCGCAGTTCTTGATCTTCTTCGGTCTTCTGGCCTTCTATTTCGGCAGCATTCCGCGCCTGGGTTATCAGGTCCAGAGCGCCGCGTTCAAGAACTTGCTCAGCTTCCTCAACCTGGGTGTGACCGCCCTGATCCTCTCAACCTTCACCAGCCGGTTCATCTTCCCGATGCTCTCCCTGGAAGGGCGCAACTTCTGGGTGCTCGGGCTCTTGCCCCTTCGTCGCGAGGCGATCCTCTGGGGCAAGTTCGCGTTCGCTTCCGGTATCGCGCTGGTGGCCACCGAGACCCTCGTCGTGATGAGCGACCTGATGCTGGAACTCTCGGCGCCGATGATCGTCCTTCATGTCGGGATGGTGGCGATGCTCTGTTTCGGCCTTTCGGGGATCAGCGTGGGCCTGGGTGCGCGGATGCCGAACCTGAAGGAGGAAGACCCCTCGAAGATCGCGGCCGGGTTCGGCGGCACGCTCAATCTGCTGGTGAGCTTGTTGTTTATCGTCTTGATGGTGGCGGCGCTGGGCCTTCCCTGCCATTGGTATTTCTCGTCACGCAAGCTCCAAGAAGTTGGGGCCTCGCTCATCAGCGACCCCGAATTCCAATGGCGGATTGGCCTGGGATTGCTCTGCTGCTTCTTGCTGGGGGCGATCGCGATCATCGTCCCCTTGCGGATCGGCGCGCGGGCCTTCCGAGAGATGGAGCTCTGACGCCGCTCACCGCGCGACCTTTTTCAATCGCGCCTCGCGCGCGTGACGAGGGCCTTCATCTCGGGGACCGAGATCGCGTGTGGGAGCGCCCTGACCGTGCCGTCGCTGAAGATCACATGGAAGCCGGCCGGATGAGTCGAACCAATCGGCAGAGGATATGATTCGGGCGCGCAATCGACGTCCTCGGGACACGTCCACGGGACTTCATCCATGGCCTCGCCGATCATGATCGAGTTCGGAGTGCCATCGACAGTGTCTCTCCAACGGATACCCAAGCACACGCCATCCGGCCCGCGCGTGATCTTCCCCGGGTCAAACACCGTTCCCTCGCCGACGAACGCTTGATAATACGTTAACCCTTCTTGGCGATCGACCTCATCGCTGTCGGTGGGGCAGAGGTACAACTCGGGCATCCGAGGAAGCAAGGTCAGGTTATGCTCGCTGTCCCAGGGCTCGTCGAGATGGAACTCGTTGTAGAGGTCCTCCTCGCCGAGATAGGGAAGGATCGCAACGCGCCAACTCAGCAGGGGGGAGCCTTCTGGGTCCACGATCGCTTGGGGCGGCAGTGCGTCGTTCGCCGATGCGAACTGCAAGACCGCGCGACCGATCTGCTCGCAGTTTTTCGAGCAAACACCCGCTTCGTAATCCAATTGCGCTCGGGTTGGCCCGGTCGGCCTGATCAGCGTTGTCGGCCCCCTCACCATCTTGGTCCTCGATAGCGAGTCCACGATCGCCAGGCCCAGCACAGCCGACCAGATCGATAGGCCCAGAAGGCTGAGCATCGTCCCCGCGATCGCGATTCCCTGTCCCACAAGCCGACCTTCGGAGCGCCTCACGTCGCGGGACCCGAGAATGCCAAAGAGGACACCAAGAAAGGCGGAGGGGAAAAAACAGAGCGAGAGGCCCCCGAACACCAAGCCGGTCACCGCGCGCGAACTGGTCCGCGTTGGTTTCGGAAGGGCCTGGCCCTCCTCGACGGGCGTCGGGTCGGGCACCATGCCCGGGAAGTCGGGGACGACCCGCTCACGACCACATTCGGAACATTTGAACGATTGTCCCACCAGCGCGTCGGCCACGACCGTCCGGCGGCGGCAATCACATTCGATCGAGATACCCATCTTGGTCGCGTCCGCGTTATCGGTCATGTTCGCGCAAGGCGGCGACTGACGATCACATTGTCTCAGAGGCGGACACGACCGCAAGGAGGCCCCGCTCCGCCTTTGTCAGCGTTTGAGCCAATGGGCGTACTGCACGGGCAGGATGCGTTCGGGATGCTCGACGCCCAGTTCCTTGGCGGCGTGGAAGGGCCAGTAAGGGTCGCGGAGCATCGCGCGGGCCAGCATGATCTGGTCGGCTTGTCCCTCGCGAATGGCGTTGTCAGCCTCGCTGGGCGACGTGATCATCCAGCCGACTGAAGTCGGTAGGCCCGTCTCGCGGCGGACCCGCCCGGCGATCGGCACCATGAACGCAGGGCCCCACGGCACTCGCGAAATGTCGGGCGTGCCGAAGCCGTGACTCACGTCGATCAGGTCCAGCCCGGCGGCCTGGAGGCGACGCACCAGTTCGATCGACTCTTCGACCGTCACCCCGCCTTCGAGCCAATCCGTCACCGAGAGCCGGACGGTCAGCGGCAAGCGCTCCGGCCAGACCTCACGGACCGCCGCGAACGTCTCCACCAGGAAGCGAACGCGATTGTCGAAGCTACCGCCGTAGGCGTCGGTCCGATGGTTCGACAGGGGCGAGTAGAAACTGTGCGCGAGATAGCCGTGCGCGAAGTGCAGTTCCAACCATTCGAAACCGGCCGCCAACGATCGCTTCGCCGCGGCCACGAAGGCGGCGCGCACCTCGGCGATTTCGTCGGTCGTCATCTCCCGAGGCGTCACCGGTAGGTTCGCCCCGAACGCGACCGACGACGGCCCCAGGATTTCCCAGGCCCCTTCGTCCGGTTCGAGATGGTCGTCCCCCTCCCAGGGCCGGTTCGCGCTCGCCTTCCGTCCCGCGTGGGCGAGCTGAATGCCGGCGACCGCGCCATGCTCCTTGAGAAACCGTGTGATCGGCGTGTACGAGGCGACGTGTTCATCGGCCCAGATGCCGCCGTCACCCGGACTGATCCGGCCGTCGCGAGTCACGGCCGTGGCCTCGACCATCACCAGCCCCGCCCCGCCGACCGCCCGCGAACCCAGGTGGACAAGGTGCCAATCGGTCGGACGGCCCTCCACCGACGAGTACTGACACATCGGCGAGACCGCCACGCGGTTCCTCAACCGAACGTCCTTCAGCGTGAATGCGTCGAACAATCCGGACATGATGAAAACGGCCCCAAAGTGCGCACTGGTCTTGGACGCGGCGGGATTGTAGGCTGAAGCGCGACCGAGGGGAAGTCCGGGGGAAAAGTGCGAGACTCACCGGGGAGTGAATGATGGCCGATGAGAGCGGTCCGGAACAGCCGGCGGAGGGCTGTCCGATCGAGGCCACGTTGGAGGTGATCGGCGGTAAGTGGAAGACCGTCATCCTCTACTGGCTGCTGCGCGACCGGACCCTGCAATTCGGCGACTTGCGTCGCCATATGCCCGCCCTCAGCGAACCCATGTTGGCGCGATTCCTTCGTGAGTTGGAAGCGCACGAGATCATCCATCGCAAGGTCCATCGCAAGGTGCGGATCGGGGTCCCGCCCCAGGTGGACTATTCGCTCACCGAATACGGACGCACCCTCGGACCGATCACGGAGCTGTTGGCCGAATGGGGGGCGAACCACAGGAATCTCGTCGCCCGGCGCCGGAAAACCTATGAGTCGCGCCGCTTCAGGAGATGAGAAGGGAAGGCGAAACGATCATGACCGCGGCGCCCGGCGCCTCGTTCCGCGCTCGCCTCAAGCCGATGGACCCCGCGGGCCCACGGTTCGCCGGCGACGTGGTGGACCTTCTCCTGGATGAAGCGCGCGGGGCCCGCGCCACCGACATCCACCTCAACCCCACTCCCGACGGCCAAGAGGTCGCCTGGCGGATCGATGGCGTCTTGCACCAAGTCGCGCGCCTACCCGCCTCGTCGGCACCCAACGTCGTTTCCAGGCTCAAGGTGATGGCCGACCTCTTGACCTATCGAAACAACGTGCCCCAGGAAGGCCGCGTGAAGGCCGAGCCCGGCGCCCTCGAAACGCGCGTGAGCACCTTCCCGACCCTGCACGGCGAGCGGGCCGTCATTCGGATGTTCGCCCCCGCCAACCGCTACGCGCGCCTCGACGAACTGGGACTCACCGAAGCGATCGCTCAATCCTTGCGCACCTTGCTCGACGAAACGTCGGGCCTCATCGTCTTCGCTGGTCCGGCCGGCAGCGGCAAGACGACCACGCTTTACACATGCCTTCGCGAACTCGTCGCCACGTCGCGAGGCACACGCTGCTTGACCACCTTGGAAGACCCCATCGAAGTGGCGGTGCCGGGCGTCTGCCAGTCACAAGTGAACGCGGCGGCCGGTTTCACATTGGAAAGCGGCCTGCGCTCTCTGATGCGTCAAGACCCCGAGGTGATCGCCGTGGGCGAGGTGCGCGATCGCGACGTCGCGCGCGTGGCCTTTCAAGCGGCCCTCTCGGGCCATCTCGTTCTCACCACATTTCACGCCGGCAGCGCCGCGGGCGCTCTGGGACGCCTGGCCGACCTGGACATCGAACCGTACATGCTGCTCAGCGGCCTTCGCGCCGTGGTCTTCCAACGTCTCGCGCGGCGCCTCTGTTCATGCTCCATCACGATCCAGGACTCGACGGCCTTTCTGGGACTCGAAGTGAAGCGGGCTTTCGCGCCGGTCGGTTGTCCGGAATGCGACGGGACCGGCTATCGCGGACGCCTGGTCCTGGCCGAGGCCCTCTTCCCGGAACGCGGCGCCCTGGCGCGGGCCGTCCTGGGTCGGGCCGACGTCCCCACCTTGGAGGCCGCCGCCCGCGCCGACGGCTTCGTGGACCGCTGGCGCCAAGCGGCCGAGGCCGTCGAGGCGGGATGGACATCGCCCCTCGAAGCCAGGCGTGTCCTTGGCTTTGGAAGTTCGCAAGAACACCACGCGCTTGACTCCCTCTGACACTTGTGCTATCGTCGCGACATTCGTCCGAGGGGAGACCGCGATGCCGGACATTTCGGTGGAACAATGGATCGCGCTGAACGACGAGGTCGCCTCTCTGGTGCGCTCGGGACTCCCCCTGGAACAGGGCCTTTTGGGGATGGCGGAAGACACGCCCGGCCGGCTTGGCTCGGTGGCTTCCAGCCTGGCGCGTCGGCTTGAGCAAGGCGCCACATTGACCGAGGCACTCGATGCGGAAGGGGACCTCGTGCCGCCTGTTTATCGCGCCGTCGTCGAGGCCGGCGCGCGCTCGGGACGACTCGCCTCGGCACTGGAGGGACTGGCCGAATACGCGCGCGGTTATGTCGAAATGCGACGAATGATCGGAACATCCATGCTTTATCCGATCATTGTCATTTCGCTTGCGTATGCGTTGTTGATTGGCTTCTTGGTCGTCTTGGTGCCTACGTTTGTCTCGGTCTTCGACGAGTTTCGCTTACCAGCCGTGAAGGGGATGAGACTGATCGAGCCGATCAGCGACACGGTGCGAGTCTGGTGGCCGGTTGGTCCGGTCCTTTTGCTGGTGGTCCTCCTGGCATGGTGGCGGACGGGCCGTTCTTGGTCCTTTCCGGGAGACGGTCACGGACCGCTGCTCTGGGTCCCCTGGTTGCGCGACCTTGTGCGGCTGACCACCTGGTCGGCCTTCGCCGACCTTCTCGCCCTGCTGATCGAGCACGAAGTGCCGCTGCCCAACGCGATCAGCTTGGCGGGCCGCGCCTCGGGCGATGCCGGGCTGATGCAGGCATCTTCGGTCCTCGCGGCCGAAGTCGAACGCGGCGAACGCACACCCGAGACCGCTGGATTGCCGCCCATGGTCGCCTGGCTGCTCAAGAGTGGTCGCGGCGACTCGGCGCTCGTGAAGGCCCTTCGCCAAACGGCTGAAGGCTACAAGCGCCGCGCGGACCTTCAGGCCGTCTTCGTGCGAACGACCTTGCCGGTGCTCTTTCTCTTGGCCGTAGGCGGGGTCTCGGTCCTGGTGTACGCGCTCTGCGTCTTCGTGCCCTTGACGGTCTTGTGGGACCAATTGGCCAACAAGGTTGGATGACTCAATGGGAAAACCGTGGGCGCGAAATCCGGACTTGCCGGGACTCACCGAGGAGGAGGCCCTGCTACTCACGCGGCAGGTGGCCGACCTGGCCGCGTCGGGTCTCCCCTTGCCGGAAGGTCTGCGGGCCCTGGCCAGCGAACTGAACGACGGACGGGTCTCGGTGATGGCCCGAGACCTGGCCGATCGTATGGAGCGCGGTCAGTCGCTCCCCGACGCCCTGAATGACCTTGAAGGACGCATTCCCGTTTTCCTACGCGAGGTCCTGATCGCGGGGGTCCGCTCCGGACACATCGGGGCCTTGCTCGGTGAGTTCGTGGACCACACCCGCGTCGCCCGGGACCTCAAGCGTGGCTTGTTCCTCGCCTTGCTTTATCCCGCCTTGCTCGTCGTGGCCTTCAGCCTGTTCTTCCTCTTGGTCTACGCGCTTCTGGTCCCGCAGTTCGTGGCGATTTTCCGTGATTTCAACCTTCCGTTACCCGCGCTGACTCAGCTCCTGATTCGGACCTCCGACACGCTCCGTTTGGCCTTGCCCGAGGTCACGCTCTGGACGATCGCCCCGTTGGTGGTCCTTGGTCTGGCCTGGCGGCTGCTTCTCGACGATCGCTCGCGGCGTTGGGTCGTTTGTCACGTCCCACTCATTGGGCCGATCTGGCACTGGTCGGCCTTGGCGCGGTTCTGCCATTACCTCGGCTTGATGATCGACGCAGAGTTGCCCCTGGAAAGCGCCGTGCCCTTGGCGGCCGACGCCACCGCCGACGCGGAGCTGGTCGCGTCGAGCCGATGGGTCGCGCGCGAGTTGCAAGGAGGACGCTCGCTGGCCGCGGCGATCGCGCGGGTGCCCGTCTTCCCCGACGGCGTTAGCCGGCTGCTCTCGTGGGCCGAAGGAGGGCACAAGTTGTCGTCGTCGCTGCATTTGGTGGCCGAAATGCTGATGGCCAGGGCCCGCGGACGGGCCTCGTTCGTGGCGGCGGTGGTGGCCGTCTTTGTCGTCGTGATGGTCCTTTGGGCCGTCTCACTCACGGTCGTCGGGCTCTTCTTGCCCCTGATTCAACTCATCTCCAAACTCTCGGGCTGAACGTGAAAGGGGACGCTTCGTGACCGACAAGCCCGCGAAGGAACAGGCTTCGTCGACATACTCGGCCCCGCCGCCGATCTTGACGTTCGGCCTGCGCCACCTGATGTTCATGGTCCTGGCGATCGCCGTCGGTTTGGCCTTCTTTTCACAATTCTGGCGTCCCTTCTTGTACTTCCTGGGGCCGTTGGTGGTGGTGGCGATCGTGGTCGGGACCGTGATGGTCCTGCTCAATTGGAACCGGAGTCATCAAGAAACCCTGCTTTCGATTTTGACGATCGCGGCCGAGGAGCGGGTGCCGATCTCGACGGGCGTGGACGCTTTCGCCGGCCTCAGCGGTCTTTGGCTGCGATACAAGGCGGAGCGGTTGGCCCGGGCCTTGGAGTGGGGCGTGCCCCTGCCGGTGGCCCTGGAGAACCATCGGGGCTTGTTGCCCAGCGGTTCCGCCGCGTTGGCGAGCGTGGGCTGGGCGCAAGAAGCCTTGTCGTTGGGACTTCGGGAGGCCCTGGCCGCCCAGGCCAATCGCCGGCCCTATCGGGCGACCGTGACGAATCGACTCCTCTACCTGGCCGCCGTGCTGGTTGGCTTCAGTGGAATCAACGGGTTCATGATGTACTGGGTGCTCCCCAAGTTCCGGGCGATCTTCGACGACTTTGGCATCACCTTGCCGAACCTGACGCAAATGGCCATGGAGGTCTCGAGTAACCCGATCATCGCCCTTCTCGCGGTCCTCATCGCCTTGCCGCTGCCGGTCGGGATTTTCGTCCACGTCCTGTCCGCCTTCGGTTTTTTTCCAGGAGGCGTTCCGGTCCTGAATTGGTTCGTTCGGGGCCGTCATAAGGCGGCCGTGCTCCGCGCCCTGGCCGTCACGGTGGACGCCCAAAAACCGATCGTCTCGGGTCTCGATCAGATGGCCCGATACCACCCCGTCCGGAGCACGACTCGCAAGCTGCGCCGGGCGATCGTTCGGGTTGAACAAGGAGAAGACTGGACCGAGGCCCTTCGAGGCGTCGGTCTGATCGGCGGCAACGACGCGGCCCTGCTGGCGTCGGCCCAAAGCGCCGGCAATCTCTCCTGGGCGCTGCGGACCTTGGCCGACTCTCAAGAGCGCCGGCTCGGCTATCACCTGGAACTCTTGTCTCAGGCCCTTTTGCCCGTGATCATCGTCATGATTGGCGCCTTGGTCGGGCTCACGGTGGTTGGTTACTTTCTCCCGCTCCTCACCCTCATGCGGAGTCTGGCCGGATGAGCCCAGACAGGTCACGCCGACGCGGGTCGCTCTTGCTGGACACGGTGGGCGGACTCATCGTCTTCACGATCGTGATGGGCCTGACCGTGCAGGTCCTCGCCTGGGCGGCGGCCGAACGCAAGGCCGCGAGCCACCGCGTTTGCGCGATCCTGGAAGCCCAAAACCTGATCGAACGGTTCCGCGCTACCTCGTTCGACCAGCTCGACGCGACCGCGCGCGACGTGCCCAAGTTGGGGCAGCGTACCAAGACGTTTCTTCCCGACGGAAACGTCCACGTGACCGTCGAGCCGCCGGACGGCCCCCTCGGCGCGCGTCGCGTGACGGTCATCGTTCAGTGGGCGGGACGAGGCGGCACGACCACCGGGCCCGTGCGTCTTTCAACATGGGTCCATCCACCGGCCGGCGTGGGGAGATCGGAATGAGGGACCAACCTCGCGGCTTCACGTTGATCGAGATGTTGGCCTCGATCGGCTGCACGGCCACCTTGCTCATGCTCTGCGCGATCACTCTGAACACCCTCTTTCAAGCCGAACGCGGGGCGCGGCGGGACTGGTCCGAAACGGCGGCCCTGGAGCGCCTCGGCAACCTCTTCCGCGACGACGCCCACGCCGCCGTCAAGCCGATCGAGGCCGCTTCGACCACGCAGTGGACCATGACGATCGGTGAGAGATCCACCATCCGCTACAAGATCGAAGGAGACACGGTGATCGTCGAGCGCGAGGCGAACGGTCCCGTCAACGCTCGCGCCGACACGTTCTCGTTCCAACGCTGGAGACCCGTGCGGTTTGAGCGTGTGGAAGGCCCCGGACGACCGATCGCGCGCTTGGTCTTCCGCTCAGCGGAGCGGGCCGGCGCGATCGAGTTCCCGATCGAGGCGGTGGAAGGGGGCCTACAATGAAGGTCCGTCCTTCCCCGCCGGCCCGACGCGGTTTCTTGATGGTCATGG
>CALLYK010000590.1 GCA_937858365.1 uncultured Isosphaeraceae bacterium
GCGGGGCCACAGCCGGGGCGCTGTAGGCGGAAGCGGGGGAGGGCACCGCGCCCAGGGTCGCCTGGCCGGGGATCGCGGCGGCGGCGCTCGGCGTGTACTCGATCGACTCGGTGAGCTCGGGCTGCTCGAGTTTCGTCGTCACCGAGCTGATCGCGTCCTCGAGCGCGCGGATCATCTGCTCGGAGTGGTCGCGCACGGTGGCGGCGTGCCGGATCAGGTCGTCGGTGAGGTCGGAGATCAACCCGACGCGCTCGGCGGTCAGCCGGTCGGCCTTGCGCTGCGCCTCGGCGAGGTGGTGGCGAGCCTGCTCCTCGGCGTCGAAGCGGATCGCCTCGGCGGCGCGCTCGGCTGCGTCGATGACCGTCTGCAGCTGCGAGGTCATCTGCGTCATCGTCGCCTGCACGTTCGCGGAGGGGATGTGGCCCTGGCTCTGCCCCCAGGAGGAACCTGCGGGGTTGACGGGCTCGGGGCTGTGCTCACTCATCGGCTCTGGTTCTCCTGCTCCTCGATCGCGGCGATTCTAGATCTTCCACCGGGGGGCGCTGCGGATGCGCGCTCGCGCTCGATCCTGATCGTCATCTCCCGCGTCTCGGTCAGCTTCACCTCGAACGCGCTGCGAATGCCGCCGGGCCACGGCGGGATGCTGAAGTCCGCGTCGCGGGCCGCTTCGGTCAGACGGGTGGCGACTTTGGCCATGGTCTCGGCCATCGCCACATAGGCGGCCTCGATGCGCTCCTGGTGCTGCTCGATCTCGGCGCGCAGGTTGACGAGCCGCTGCATGCGGGCGTCGATCAGCGCCTGGTCGGTCTCCGCCGCCATCTCGGTCAGCGCCTGCGCGTGCGACTCCGCGGCGTCGAGGATGCGGTCGGCCTGCGCGCGGCTCGCAGCAAGCGAGTCGCGGATGTCGCCTGTGAGGGCACCCGGCACCGCTCCATCGTAGGCCGGGGCGTGGCGGCAACCGCAACACCACGTGCAGCGATCGGGTGGCGGCACCCACGGATTCCCTGTATATCGATGGGATCGTGGCCGACCGGGATGAGCGAGAGGATGCCGACAGCGCCGCCGAGCGTCGTCTCGTGCAGGCGCGCCAGAGCGCGGGACACGCGCCCCTCCAACTCGGCGGCGTACTCGGCCATCACACGGACGGTCCGTCGCGGCCCGATCGGCAATTCGACCACGGCGCCTGAAGCGATCAGATTATCGAGGACCTCGCGCAACTGCTCGACGGAGAACCCCGTGTCTCGAACAAGCATCGGTTCGGTCCACGGATGGGCCCCTCGCGCGGCCAAGACGGCCGTGACGCGCGCGGTCGCGTCGCTGCCCGCGAGACGCCTGAGCCGATCGATCGCCACAGTGTCGCGGCGACGGAAGCGCCTGGAAAGCGGTTGAAGGACCAGGCCGCCGCCTAGTGTGGCGGGTGGGCTTTCCTCGCGCAACACGAACGGCTCGCCGTGAACGGCGACGATCGGACCCGCCAGGAAAAGCTGGGCGAAGGCAGATTCGCCGGGCTCGACCTCCCGCCCATCCAGAAGGCCGATCGTCGCCGTGGTTTCGGTCGTGCCGAGGTGGACCTTGTACCGGGCGCGGTGCCGAATGGGTCGGGGCGCGTTGGCCGACGCGCGGAGCTCAACCGAGACGACGCGCGCGGCGGCCAGATACCCGGGCGAGCCCAATTCGTTCCCGCGCGCGACCTCGGAATGATGGACGCCACTCAAGTTAATCGCCGCGCGCACGCCTCGCCCGAGCGACGATACGGGGTGGTCGTGGCGCTGAAGGCCCCTCACGCGTACGACCTTTCCCAAGGGCATCAGCTCCAACTCGTCGCCGACCGCGACGGAGCCGGACGAGACCGTGCCCGTGACGACCGTGCCGTGTCCGGCCACCGTGAACGAGCGGTCGATCGCCAACCGAAAAAGGCCAGCGTCGGGTCTTGTGGCCAGGCCATCGGCGAGCTCCTTCAGGGCGACCTTCAAACGGTCGATGCCCATGCCGGTGGTTGCCGAGGTGCGGACGATCTCCGCCCCTTCCAGGAAGCTGCCGGCGACGAGCGCGCGCACGTCGTCGGCGACCATCTCAAGCCAGGTCTCATCGGCGAGGTCGCACTTGGTGAGCGCGATCAGGCCGCCGGAGAGTCCCAGCAAACGCAGGATTTCCAGGTGTTCTCGCGTTTGCGGCATCACGGAATCGTCGGCCGCGACCACGAGCAAGGCCATGTCGAGCCCCGTCGCCCCCGCGACCATGTTGCGGATAAACCGCTCGTGCCCGGGGACGTCGACGACGGCCATGCGCACTTCGCCCAGGTCGATGGACGCGAAGCCCAGGTCGATGGTGATGCCGCGCTGTTTTTCGGCGGGGAGTCGATCGGTATCGACCCCCGTGAGCGCGCGCACAAGGGCCGTCTTGCCGTGGTCGATATGACCGGCCGTGCCCAGGACGAGGTCGCGCATGGCGAGGGACACCGTGAGGACTTTCGAAGCCGGCTTCCTTGACCAGTCTATCCCGAGTCGCAAGGTCTCGCGAGGCCCGGCGAGCCGGCCCCGCGGACCACCTCACCCGGCCCTTATCAGAACAAGAACCGGATACTGGTCATGTTCATCGCGGCGTCGAAGTGGATTTGTTCCTCGTTGCCGTCGGCGAAGAAGATGGTGTAAGTGTTGCTCGCCGCATGGAAGAACTGGTTCGTGATTGGGGACTGTCCCAGGTCCTGGCGGTAGAGGTTCTCTTGCTGAATTCCAGCGGCGTGCGCGGCGGGTGGCATGACGTTCCCGGCACCCGACGGGGCCGCGAAGCGTTCTTCGAGGAAGTGCGAAAGGACCTGGCCCCGCGTGATCTCGTCGCTGCCGTGCTTGGTCGATCTCGGAAGCTGGAGGATGTCACTCAAGAAGACGCGCCTGCCAGCGAAATTGTCGAAGACACCGCCATGCGGCCCGTTTACAAGGACGACCTGGACCGGTTGGCTCGTGCGCTTCCGAATCTGAGCGATCAGCTTGCGGAAGGAGGGTGACTGACGGGCCGCGTCGTCGATGATGTCGTTGAAGGTCTTGATGTCGGCCGCGCTGCCGTTGATTCGCAGGCCCGTCGTCTTGCTCGGCGCGGGCTTGGGCGCGGGGCCCGGGTGTCCGGGCGCGCCGGGCGGATAACCTGGGGGAAGCGTCGTCACCGGCGGCGGTGTGACCGGGGGCGATGAAGGCGGCCTTGGTTTCGGCCGCGTGGCATGGTCGATCACGAACGCTTCGAGGGTGTACCAGGCGGCGACGGCGGCGTCTGCGAGCGGCTTGGCCTTGGCGAGGTCGGCGTTGCCTTGCTTGACCAGCTGTCCTTCTTGTGGCTCGGGTGTGGTCCGGGCCTCGTCGAAGAGATGGCGGGCCTCGTCCACGAAGACGCGTGCAGTGAGCAGTTCGCCCCAGGCTTGGCCATAGAGCGACGGCAAGCCCGCCGTGGTCGCTTGCGCCTCATCGTCACCCTTCGCGGCCAGCGCGGCCGCGTCTGGACCCGTGTCGTAATCCAGCGAGATCCAGGGGGCCTGATAGCTGTTCCTGGTCATCGAGGCAGCCTCCCAAAGGTCCCCCAGTGATCCCCAGGTGTAAGGGTCCACGCCGGTGGGAGTGTTGAGGCCGTAGGTCATCAAGCGCCGGTCCTCAAGTCCCTCCAGGACGGGCGCGGAGGCCCGTGCCTTGCGTGGGCGGGCGGTTGAGTTGGCGCGGCGGAAGGTGAACATGTTGAAGGCACCCGTGAGGACCTCAGGGCGGCGAGGAGACCGCCTCGCCGCCGTTTCGGCACCGCCACGTCTTGAGAAACGGTCGGAGTGCCGGACGGCTGACAAGGAGCCCAGGCTCTCTTCCTATTCCCCGCGGCCTTAGGTTTGGGCCATCTTGCGGAGGTTGCCGTAACGCATGAACCTATAGGCGTCTTTGCCTAACATGACAAGTCCGAAAATCACCAGGCCGTAGGTGATCTTGAACTTGCCGCCTTCTTCCTGATGGGCGGCCTGCATGTAGCCGGCAACTGTGATGCCGACGCCCAGCACCGCGCAGCCGGCGCCGATCAAGAAGTCTCGAAGGGCGGCGGTCCGTACGGCCTCGATCGCCTCGGGCCCTGCCGCCACCACGGCCCGATCGATGTAGGCCTTGATCTCTTTGAGGTCCGGTTTGGCGACGTCGAAGTACCAAAGCTCACTGTCGACGGGCACGCGGAATTGCTTGACGCTGTCGGAGAAGCTGGGAAGTTGGAATTGACCGGCCGCCTCCTGGAGCGTGAACGAAGCTCGCACCTGGCCGCCCGCGTCGCGGACCTCAGCCTTGTCATCGACCAGGTCGAGCGTCCAAGTTTCTCCCTTGTGTTTGACGTGACAGCAATTCATCGCGATGGGCATGAAAACACCCCCGCCCGAAGGGGACAAGTTTTCCCTTTGTCACGGAAGTGATTGAAGCAAGTCAGCGGTCCTGAATTCAAGGCCGATCTCTGGAGGCGAAAACGAAGTTCGTCATCACTTCGCCGCCGGCCGCGCACGGAAGCCTGAGTATCGAAAACCGAGGGGCATTCCATCGGGCCTAGCTCTTCCCCGGATGCACGGGGCGGAGACCGATCATGCCGTCCGGCCGCCTAACGGTCCCTGGCACGTTTGGTTCTTCTCGCGTGCCACGCCCCCACTCATGACGGCTGGTATGCGATCTCCTCCACAATCAGGACGCCAAACGGGGCGAGCGGGGTGGTTCTTTGACCGTCGAAAGTCAATCGGAGTTTGTCGACGACCCCCGCGAGGCCCAGGAGGTTGACGCCTCCCGTAAGTTGGGTCGCGCCCGGCGTCGGCCCCTCTTCCTTCTTGAAGAGGATCGGGACCCTCAGGGAACGATTGCTCAGACTGACTTTCGCGTCGATCGCTCCCAAGACAACATCGCAGGTGATGCCGTTGATTTGGATATCGACCATTTCCGCGGAACAGTCGATCCCGAGCTCCTTGGCGAAACCCAGAGGCATCATGCTGACTTCGCTACCCGGGTCCACGCGGAAATTGACCCACAAGTCGCGACCGTGTTTGTCCAGGACCCATAGGTCGAGGTCCGCCCTGAGAAGGAGTTGCCTCGGCGACGACAGGGTCTTGGCGAGCAGCGGGACGATTCGAGTCACGATTTGATCAGGCATGGCCGAAGAGGATCGTCTGGATCGCGGCCGGGTCTTTCTCGCTCAGGTCGCGCAGCAACGAGCCGACCTCTCCCGGACCCACCGCGAGCACTTCCACTCCGTCCGGCGTGTGGCGACGCGCGAGCATCTCCCCTTCATAGTAATGTTGAAGAGTCATCGCGTCACGTTGGCGCTTGCGCGCCGCCTCGTCCATGTGAAACCCGTTCCGCCGGAAGCACTCCTGGTCGAGTTGGGCCAGGCCCTCTTCGACTTCCGGGGGCACGGGCAATAACCCGCGCGGTCTCTCGTCGACGATCTCGGTCCGCCCCCGCATCTCAACGACCGTCGTCAACAGGAGCGTGGAGACCCTCGGACCTTTCAAGAGCCGTCGGTTGTGCCGCTGGTGACGGGCGCAGGTCACATATTTCCTGCCGTGACGCGCGACGGTCCTACAATCAGGGCACGGGGCCTTAAGGCGAGAAGGGGCGAGCATCGGTCTATCGGTCCTTTGGCGAAGCTCAAGCGCGACCACGACACAGTCTGACGTCAGAACCATAACACTTGCCGAGCATTACGACAAGTCCGTTTCTTCATGGTCCCCACACGAACTTGGGCCGACGCACGGGACACCCGGGGAAACGCGCCGGCCCAAGTGAATGACGAACTGATCAAATCTGGATTGACTTACTTGTCCCGCGCCGTCTTCTCGCCGCCGGCGAGCGCGGCTTGCGCGGCGGCCAGTCTCGCGATGGGAACGCGGAAGGGAGAACACGAGACGTAGTCCATCCCCACCTTGTGGCAGAAGGTCACGCTGTCGGGGTCGCCGCCGTGTTCGCCGCAGATGCCGACCTTCAGGTGTTTGCCCGTTGCCGCCTTGCGGCCGGCCCG
>CALLYK010000591.1 GCA_937858365.1 uncultured Isosphaeraceae bacterium
GTCGGCTCCGCGACGACACCCGAATCGGCCTCCACTCCAGGGAGTGCTTGCTTGCTCGCTTGGCTCACTCCCGACCTGCGGCCACGCGGAACCCCAGGTTGCTGGCCCGAACCACCGGCGGGCTCCCGCGCCGGAACGCCGCTCGGCAGCACCTGGCGACGCCGTCCCAGCTACCGCCGCGATTCACGCGGTACGGGGCCTCCCTCGGCGCCACGAACGGATCAACGCCCCCCGGGAGTTTCGCATCGTAACCGTCCGAGCACCACTCGTAGACGTTCCCGGCCATGTCCCGGAAACCCCAGTTGTTCGCCTTCTTCCCCCCGACCGCCTGAGGCCCGCTCTTTCGATTATCGAAGAACCATGCGTAGTCCCCCAACTTCGACTCATCGTCTCCGAAGGAAAATCGGGCCTTCTCACCGGCACGACACGCGTACTCCCATTGCGCCTCCGTCGGCAACGCCACCTTCATGTTGCTCGGCAACTGACCCGCGTCCCGAAGCCACGCCGCCATCCGTTCCGCGCAGGCCACCGCTTCCTTCCAGTCCACGTTGTAAACCGGCAGGTTGGGCCCTGCGCCTAGGTCCCACTTCAGCCTCGACCCGCCCGACGCCAGCCATAGGCCCTGCGTGAACTCCGTCTCCATCAGCCAGAAGCCCTTCGTCAACCTGACCTGGACCGGGCCTTCATCCTCGGATCGACCAGCCTCGTCGATGGGACTGCCCATCTGGAACTCCCCCGGCGGGCACCAGCGCAGCCGGATTTCCTGGTCCTTCACCCGGAGGACCTTCAGGTCGCCCGCCTTCGCCCCCACCCAGCCGGCGTTGGCTGGTTTCGGCTGAGATACGTCCGGTTTGACACCCGGGTCCCCGATGGGGGCCTCCGGTCGGGTCAATGGCGGCGTTGGAGGGGGATCCGGAAACACAGGCCCAGGCGGTATGGCCTTTGTCGAGGATGGGGTCGGCGCGGACGCGACCTCGGTCGTTGTCGGCTTCCCGAATCGCCAGATCCCATATCCCAGCACCAACGCCACCGCGACGACGTTCACCGCCAACAGCCACCAGGGCCACGTCACGCGCGGACGCTCCACGGACCCTTCATCCGTGTCCAGCTCGGCCAACGCGAGCCCCTCCTTGGCCTCCGCTCGACGCACCATCGACTCCGTTTCGATCACCGTCCGGTCCACTTGCGGAGTTCGGACCGAATCCGGCGGCCCCGCCGCCTTCGGCGTCGCCGACCGGAAAAACGGCGCCAGCGCCTTGGCCGCCTCGCCGGGCGTTTGATAACGAGCCGACGGCGCCTTGGCCATCATCTTGCTCACCACCGCCGCCAGACCCGCAGGCACCTCGGGACGCACCACGTTCACCGGCGTCGCCTCCTGTTGCTGATGGGCCAGCAGAAGGCCCGCCAGGCTCGTCGCCTGAAACGGCGAACGACCCGTCAACAGGAAAAAAGCGTGCAGCCCAGGCCGTAGATGTCGGCCTTCTGGGCGTCGTTCGCCTGTTCCGGGGCCATGTACGCCGGCGTGCCCAGCATCGCGTTCGCACCGGTCAGGTTCGCACCCGAGCCGTCCTCGCTCGCCGCCTTCGCCAGGCCGAAATCCAGCAACTTCACCACCGGCTTCCGACCGCGCTCAACCTGATGAAACATCAACATCATATTTTGCGGTTTGATGTCGCGATGCACCATCCCTTTCTCGTGGGCGTGTTGCAAGCCCAGGGCGGCCTGATACACGTAATACGCCGCCAACTCGACCGCCAACGGCCCCTCCGACTGCACGACCTTGGCCAGGTCCTCCCCTTCCACATATTGCATGGCGAAAACCAGCAAGCCGCCGGCGGAAAAGACCGTGTAGGCGGTCGCCACGTTGGGGTGGTCCAGCTTTCCCGCCGCCGCCACCTCGCGCAGGAAACGTTCGGCGACGCCCCGCTTCTCCAGCAGGTCCTTGTTGATGACCTTCAACGCCTCCAGGCGCTTCATGTACTTGTGATACGCCAGATAGACCACGCCCATGCCGCCGCCGCCGAGCAGCCGGCGCATCTCGAAATTCTCCAGGGCGAGCAATTCCGGAGGGAACGCCTCGACGGCCGTGGCCGCCGGCGGCGGGACGTCCCCCACGCCTACCGTCGAGAGGAGAAACGTCTTGCGACGGCATGTCGGACAAGCAGACACATGTTCGCCGACGATCTCCGCGGCGCGGCGTTCAAGCTTCCCCGCGCTGTAATCACGCAGCACCCGATCGTCAGGATGGGGTGAGAGCGGCCCTCTCATGGACATGTCCCTCGGTCAAAACCCGAACAGAACAATCGGGAATATCATTCATCTTGACGGCACCGGGAGCACGCGGCAAGAGACGCGAACGGGAAGCGCCCAAAGGCAAGAGGAGCGAACCCACCAGGGCGGGCCTTCCCATCGGTTCGTTGGGAAGACTTAATACCATGTGAATCCACGATTTACATCAAAAAGTAGGGGCCCGGCCCCACCGCCCCCCCTCCGCCGAGGGAACGAACCTGAGACGTCTCTGTAAGCGACTATTATCAAAGGGCTTAGGAAAACGTCGGGACCCGACGATTTCCGCCCCAGGCCGAATCGGGCGCGACCTGGTCCCGAGGGTCCGCCTTGGGGGCCTGGCGACGGGTGCCGACCAACACAAAAGGCCCCGGCGCGAGCGCCGGGGCCGTGGGTCGCATCGACATGCCTTGTGGACCGTCGGGGTCAACGACCGCCGCCGAAGAAGCCGCCGAAGAAGCCGCGTCGGGGTGTGGGGGCGTTGGGGGCGTTGTTGTTCCCCAGCGCGAACACGGGACCGCGACCCGCTTCATAGGTCGCCACCGGGCGGAACTGCGGGGCCGACGCCATCGCGAACCGACTCCCCGCCCCGCCGTTCGCGAGGTCCAGGGCCCGAACGCTCTGCTCGGTGATCATCGGGTTGTGGCCCTGCCACCGACTGTTCAGGATCTCCATCACGTTCAGGGGCGCGAACATCGCCTCGCCGCCGACCGAGAGCCAGTCGTTGGTTGACGTGTTCGTCTCGTCCACCTCGCCGTTCAGGCCGTACACCAGGATGTACTCATATTTCACGATCCGCGGCTTGTTGTCGCCGTTGTTGAGGTTCGAGCCGGAGTTGGCTTGAAGCTCCATCTCGATGCGCACGGCCCGTTCGCCGCGGCCGGGTACGGCGTGGTACTTGGCCACGTAACGGCCGACCCCGTGGTTCCAAACCTCCGTGTTCGTCCCCCGAGGCGGGAAGGCCCTCATGTTCGAGAGCAACGCTTGCTTCTTGCCTCGGATATGTCGCTCGTACATGTTGTGGACGCGGGCGACGTAAACGTCGGTCGGGTCCAAACCCGGACGCGGCGGGCCGGGCGGGATTTCGTTGGCGTAGTCGCCGATCTGGTGGTTGTAGTGGTTCTCGCCCAGTTCGGCCCAGAGGGACTTGAGCTCGTCGGCCGTCATGCCCGAACCCGGTGCCGGGACCGGCTCGTTGAGCATGATCGAGGCCACGGCCCCACCGAGGCAGTGGCCCGGCCAGCGCTGGATGTCTCGGTTCTGACTGTTGGCGGCCTCCCAGCCTCGGGCCGACGTGCCGAAGAGCTGGTCGAACTTGAGCATGGGCGCGGGGGTCGTGTGGAGTGTGCCCTCGGCGGAGAGGAAGGTCAGGTCGTCGTAAACATTGGGGAACCAGGTGATCGTGTCGCCGGGCGCGGGGCGTGTCTCGAGGATCCCGTTGGGTCCGGGCAAAACGATGTCCTGTCCCGGGGCGATGTAGGCGCCCGGCTTGGCGACCATGACGTCGTCGCCGGCGACCTGGTAGGTGTCCACGCGGGCGTTGCCGCCGGCCCAAGGCTCGTGGATGCAGTCGCCCTTGGTGGGCCAATAGTAGAAGTTCCAGGGTTTCCGAGTGCTCTCGGCGACCTGAGTGAACTCGGTCGAGATCGTGTACGGCTTGTCGGCGTCCGTCACCTTGAAGAGATACCAGCCATGCCTGTTCAGGCCGATCTCGACCCCAACTTGCCAGGGCGTGTTCCCTGGCCCGCTGAGGGGCGTGAGCGTGCCGGCGGACGCTGCCACACTCAATTGCCCGCCGAACCGAGTCGGGACGTAAACGCCGAAGGCTCGCTCCCCTTCCTGGTTCGCCAACGAGCCCCCCAGAGGGACAGGCTGCACCCGGGTCTGGGCGTCGGACCCGCCCCGGGCGACGGAGGCGCTCAGCGCGATGAGGGCCCCCGCCACGAAGAAACCGATCCTGCCGCTACGCATGCTGCCTCCCGATAACCCTGAAGGACCGCCGGGCCGCACAGGCTCCTGAGGAAGTCCGGTCTTGGCCGAACGACGACCTCGGCGACGCGACGTCTTGCTCCCTTTGGGTCGGCATCCTGCGCGGCCCAAGACGGATGAAATCGGACCATAGCCTTACCTAGTTCCCGATCGCCCGTCAAACCCCCCACAACTCGTCGAGCCGTCAAGTTCGCAAATTTGCCTTGGCATTGGAGGTCGGGGTGTTTCCATGCCGATGAGAACGCTGGCCACCCCAGGGCGAAGCCGTGCGGCAGGCAACGAGTGTCGGTCACACGGTTTCTCCGTCATCCCCGGGCCAAGGAGTGAACGCCCCCGTGGCGGGAACGGTGCCCCTTCCAACCAGGACCTGTGGGTCCTGGCGACGAGGCCGGGCAGGGGAACGGCGTGAGCAATCGGGCGTCGTGCCGACACGGCGTTGCCGAGCCCCGAGGAGGTGGATTGCTCGCCGACTCGATCGAGGCGTCGATTCAAGGACCACCTCACTTACTTCTTGAGGTCAACGCGATGGACGCGATGTTCCTGATTCCTTTCGCGCTGCTTGGCCTGGGCGATTGGCCCGAGCCCAGCGCGCAGGGCGTTCCAGCGCCCGCCAAGGTTGCCCCCGCTCCTCAAGCGCCCCAGAAGGTAGCGCCGGCCCCTCAAGCGCCGCCCAAGGTCGCACCGGCCCCTCAAGCGCCGCCCAAGGTCGCACCGGCCCCTCAAGCGCCGCCTAAGGTCGCCCCGGCCCCTCAAGC